>JAVEWL010000795.1:0-2906 GCA_034004565.1 FCB group bacterium
CGTCCGCATCGCATCCGGAAACAACATCCACGCCGCGAACGTCGCCAGCGCCAGCGCCAGCACAATCGGCACAAACACGCCCGTCACCCGATCCGCGAACTCCTGAATCGGCACCTTCGACCCCTGTGCCTGCTGCACAATACGCACCACCTGCGCCAAAAACGTATCCTTGCCCACCTTGGTCGCGCGCACGCGCAGCAGGCCCGTCGAATTCACCGTCGCGCCGATGACCTCGTCTCCCGGCCCCTTCTCGACCGGCAGCGACTCGCCCGTCGCCATCGATTCGTCGATCGCGCTTTCGCCCGAGAGCACCTCGCCGTCTGTCGGCACCTTCTCGCCCGGCCGCACGACCATCACATCGTCGACCCGCACCTCGCGAATCGAAACCTCCATCTCGCGGCCGTCGCGCTCGATGCGCGCCGTCTTCGCGCCCAGTTCGAGCAATTGGCGCAACGCCTTCGACGCGCGCCCCCGCGCCCGCGCTTCCAGGTAACGCCCGGTCAAATGGAAGGCCATGATCATCGCGCCCACCGCGGCGAAGTTCGCGATCGGCAGGCCCATCAGCAGCAGCGGGCCCGTGATGAACGCCGCCAGCGAGCCCAGCGCGATAAGCGTGTCCATGTTTGCCCGGAGATGCGCGGCCGACCGGAGCGCGCTGCGATACGTCGCCGCACCCGCCACGGCCAGCACCGGAATGGCCAGCAACACCTCGAGCCAATCGAAGTAGTCCGCATGCCACAGGCCCGTCATGTGGAAGACCATCAGCACCATCAACGGCGCGGTCAAGGCCCACGCGATGATCAGCCGCCGCCGCGCCGCGCGAAACGTCCGCTCCGCCGCCTCGTCTTGATCCTCGTCGGCGGTCTCGCTCTTAACCTTGGCCGTGTAGCCCACGCGACCGATTGCCGCGACGAGCGATTGCACGTCCTGCTGCGCGGGATCGTATTCGACGGAGGCCTCTTCCGTGGGCAGATTCACGTTCGCCTTAAACACCCCCGGCAACTTCTTCAACTCGCTTTCCACCGACACCACGCACGACGCGCAATGCATCCCCTCCACGGAGAATTCCACGCGTTCTTTCGCCCGCTTAACCTTGAAGCCTTCGCTTTCCACGACCGAGGCCAGTTTGTCGAGGTCCGTTTTCGCGGGATCGTATTCGACCTGCGCCGACTCCGTCGGAAAGCTCACCGACGCCTTCCCAACGCCGTCCGCCGCACCCAGCGCCCGCTCGATCGATCGCGCACACGAAGCGCAATGCATCCCCTCGATGGGCAGCACCGCTTTTACGCTATCTCCAAAACTGTCCGTCATTTACAGCTCCTGCCGACGCGATCCGGCAAGTTGTCAATAAAGTCCATTTCGTCCATACCGTCCATCGAATGCTATAATTGCACCGCTACCCCCGATCAGGGAACAGGCCGCACCTCTCTCACGATTCCCCAATCCGACAACCACGGAGCACATCATGGACCTTCAGGGCAAAGTAATCATCATCACCGGGGCCAGCAGCGGGATTGGCGAGGCCGTCGCCCGCGAACTCGTGGGCGCCGGCATGAAAGCGGTACTCGCCGGCCGGCGCACCGATCGGCTGAAACCCCTGTGCGAGGAACTGATCGGCGCCGTCTGCCTCTCGAGCGACATCACCGACCCCGACACGCCGATGCGTCTGCTCGACATGGCCGTGGACGCGTTCGGCTGCTGCGACGTGGTATTCAACAACGCCGGCATCCTCGAAGCCGCGCCCATCGACAAAATCGACATCGACCGCGTATGCGGCATGGTGCGCACCAACGTCGAGGCCGCCTTCCGCATGGCGTATGTGGCCATGAAGTATTTCGTCTCGAACAAAAGCGGGCACCTTATCAATACCTCCAGCGTGCTGGGGACCAAGGTGCGGCCCGGCGCCGGCGCGTACGCGGGTACGAAGTACGCCATCGAGGCCCTGTCGGAAGCGTTGCGCATGGAAGTGGCCGGGACCGATGTGCAGGTCAGCGTGATTGAGCCCGGTTTGGTCATGACGGAGTTGCACGACCATTGGGAAACGCCGCCCGCCGAGGCTTTGAACATACCCAAGCCCCTGCAGCCCCAGGATGTCGCCAGAGCCGTGCGCTTCATCCTCGAGCAGCCCAGGACCGTACGCATTCCGCGCCTGATGATCACGCCCGCGGACCAGCCCCTCTAACACCCTGTGGCACCCCCAAGCCGGCTTCATGGCTTGGGGGTGTGGATAAGCAAAGGACTGCAACGGCAGCAAGGACGAATGCTCCCTCGCCCAAAAAAGAAAATCGCGCCCCGGGAAGGGCGCGACGAGTAAATCAAAGGTCTCCGCCGGTTCAGGCTTGCATCCGCAGCTTTTTGCGGGATGCAAGCCTGAACGGCTCACCCCACAGCCTGCGCATTCAATCCGGAGCCGGTCCAGGTTATTCGGCCGGCAGGTTCAGGCGCTTCGGGCGGGCCAGTTTCGCGTTCGGCATGTCGAACAGCTTGCGCACGCGGTCGCAGAGGTCCGCAATCCGGAACGGCTTCTTGATGTAATCGTCAAACCCGTACTCGGCCAGCGCGTCGGCCTCCTCATCATCGAGGTACCCCGAGATCGCCAGGATGCGCGTCGTCTTCGTTTCCGGGCGCGACTTCACGCGCTCGGCCACCATGCGGCCGTCCATATCGGAAAGATGAATGTCGAGGATGAGCAAGTGAGGGTTGTGCTCGACCACCAGCGCGCCCGCGTCAAAACCCGTGGACGCCACCAGGACCTTGTAATCGCCGTCCTTGGTCAACGCCGCCGGGATGATGTCGAGATAATACGGATCGTCGTCCACCACCAGAATGTGACGCTGGCCCTCTTCCAGGCGGTCCAGCGGAATGCCGTGGGCGAGCATGAACTTCCTGAGGCTTTCGTAGGGTAT
>JAVEWL010000796.1:0-2904 GCA_034004565.1 FCB group bacterium
TATGGGAGCTATGGGAGTCATGGGAAGGATGGGAAGGATGAGGAGAACTTGTCGATCCTGTCAAAAGCTCTTGCGGTTCTTTGAGTCTTTGAGCCTTTGTGGTGATCTTGCGGTTTCCCCATCCTGTCCATCCTGAAAATCCTGGTATCCTGTCAAAATGAAAACACCCCCAAGCCATGAAGCCGGCTTGGGGGTGCCACAAAGTCTGTGGGGGAAAAAGTCAGGGTGAGGGGGCATTCGTCCTTGCAGTCCCTATGGTCCTTTAAGTCCTTCCGCCCCCCGCAGCGCGTCACGCGTTTTTCAAACAGGCCAGGCACAACCGGATGTCATCGTAACTGACCTCCCCCTGCAGCGAATCGTAGATGGTCCTCAGCCGCTCCGTGCCCGCGGTCTGCACGGCATCGAGCACCTTCTCGAATACAGCCTCCGCCACCCACGGCTCCGGACTGCTCCGCTGCTCGATCTCGAGGTATTCCTCCAGATACTTCCCCACCGTAAACGCGGCCCGCCCCGTCTGCCGGCAGATGTCCTCGAGCGAAGCGCCCTGCGCGAACAGCGCGAACGCCGCGTCCTTGGCACTGCGCAACGCCACGCGCACAGGCTTTGCTTCCGGCGCGTCGTATTCTTCGCCGTCTTCCCGAGCCGCCTGCGGAAAGCGCTTCGGAATCGGCCGGCTTCCCAACCGCGAACGCGGCGCGGGCCTTGCCGCGATCTCCTCGGCTTCCTCCTCGGTGACTTCGCGCGTGTCGCCGGGGTTGGTCTGCATGTGTTGCGCGATGGCTTTCAGAAACACGGTGGCATAGTCCGCGCACTTCTTCTTGCCCACGCCGCTGATGTGCAGGAATGCGTCGCGGTTCGACGGCTTCTTGCGGGCCATGTCGCGCAGGGCCGCGTCGCCGAACACGACGTACGCGGGCACCTTCTGCTCGTCGGCGAGACGACGGCGCAGGCTGCGCAGAGTCTCGAAGAGATCGCGGTCGACGCCTTCCCAGGAATCGTGCGCCGCCTTCGTTTCCTTCACGTGGCGCTTGGCGGGTTGCAGGAGTCGAGGCAGTTCCTCGCCGTGGAGGGCGAGCCGGCCCTTGTTGGTCACGCGCAGGACGCTGTACTCGCCCGTCTTCTCCAGGAAATCCTGCTCGACGAGCTGTTCAAGCCAGTCGCGGATTTCCTTCTTGGTGTATTCCTTGAGAATGCCGTAGGTCGTCAGCTCGTTGTGCTTGCGCTCGAAGACGCGCGCCTCCTGCGAGCCCAGCAGCACGGACGTGGTGTAATCGGCGCCGAAACGCTCCTTGAGCCGCAGCACGCACGACAATATCTTCGCCGTGATCGTGCCGGGATCCTCGACCAGGTCGACCTCTTCAAGACAAAGGTCGCAGGCCTCGCAATTGTCCTTGTCGTAGGGCTGCCCGAAATAGTTCACGAGCGCGCGATGGCGGCAGGTCACGCCCGAGCAGAAGTTGATCATGTCGTCGAGCTTCTGCTGGCCGCTGCGGCGCGCCTCGGGATCCGAATCGGGCAGGAAGTTGCGCCAGATGCGGTAGTCCGCGCCCGAGAAGAGCAGCGTGCACTCCGCCTCGAGCCCGTCGCGGCCCGCGCGCCCGGTTTCCTGCTGGTAATGCTCGAGCGACTTCGGCATGCCCGCGTGGATGACGTAGCGCACGTCCGACTTGTCGATGCCCATGCCGAAGGCCACCGTCGCGACCACGGTGTCCACGTCGTCGCGCAGGAAGGCCTCCTGGCTGCGCTTTCGGTCCTGGTCGCTCATCCCCGCGTGGTAGGGCGTCACCTTCTTGCCTTGCGCGCGCAGGGCACCGCAGGTGTCGTCCACGTCGCTGCGGCGAATGCAATACACAATGCCCGACTCGCCCTTGTGGCGGTCGATGATCTCCGCGATCTGCTTGAGCGGATCCGTGCGCCGCTGCACGCGGTAGCTCAGGTTCGGCCGGTCGAAGTTCCCCACCAGCAGGCTGGTATCGCGCAGGTTCAATTGCTCCGCGATGTCCTCGCGAACGTGCGGCGTAGCGGTGGCCGTGTAGCCGTGGATGGAGATTTCGGGAAAGGCTTCGCGCAACTTGCGCAGCTCGCGGTATTCCGGCCGGAAATCGTGACCCCACGCGCTGATGCAATGCGCCTCGTCCACCGCGATAAACGCCAACGGCGTCTGCCGCAGCAGTTCGAGGAAGCCGTCCGTCACCAGGCGTTCCGGTGCGGCATACAACAGCGTCAGCGAGCCGTTGCGAACGTCGCACTCCACCTCGAAGCGCTCTTGAGGACTCAGGCTGCTATTCAAAAACGCCGCGTTCACGCCGTTGGCGCGAAGGGCGTCCACCTGGTCTTTCATGAGCGAAATCAGCGGCGACACCACGACTGCCAGCCCCGGCATCGCCAAAGCCGGCACCTGGTAGCACAACGACTTCCCGCCGCCCGTCGGCAGCACCACGACGGAGTCGTGTCCCGACAGGACACACTCCATCGCTTCCCGCTGCAGCGGCCGAAAAGAGTCGTAACCCCAATATTGCTTAAGAATCGGTTCCAGTCGTTCCATGTTTCTCCACGCCCACGCCAAAGGGGCACGCCATTCTATCGCACCGGTTCTTCATCCCCAAGTTGCATTGACGTAGCTCCCCTTTCCAAGGGGAGTTCTTGGGCGCATTAAGAACTCCCCTTGGAAAGGGGAGCTACACGGATCCCTTCCTTGCTTCTCAGCCTCGTTGATGAAACAATTTCGACGCCGGTTTTCTTCTGAAATCCCTTGACAAAGAAAGGATTCACAACCATGCGACAAGAGGATTTGACGGGCCGCGTTGCGGTGGTAACGGGGGGTAGCCGGGGCATTGGGAAACACATCGCGCAGGCCCTGCACGAGGCGGGCTGCACGGTCCTTATTACCTCGCGTCATCGAGA
>JAVEWL010000797.1:0-2899 GCA_034004565.1 FCB group bacterium
GAAGCACAGCACATCATGCGGCTCGGCCAAGCTCAGGATGACGGGCGAGTGGGTGGCCATGAGTATCTGAGCACTGTAGACCGATGAGAGCGACTGGTACATGGCCTCGACCGCCCGCGGGTGGATGCCGTTCTCGGGCTCTTCGATGAGGTAGGCGCCGCGAAGCTCCCCGAGATAGGCCGGCAGTGTGAGCGCGAGCATGCGCAGGGTGCCGTCCGAGACCATCCAGGAGGGCACGCGCAGCCCGCCCTCGTAATCGAGCACGAGATAGCGGTGCCGGTCATCGGGCCGCTCGATGGTCGTTACATTCACCAAATCGGGAAAGGCTGTCCTCAGGTGCGCCACCCATTCCCGAAGTTGCGCCGGATTCGTCTGTTCGAGGCCGTGAATCACCCACGGCAGGTTGGATCCGTCTGGCAGAAAACCCTTAGTGCGTGTCGGCGGGCTGGCCTGGCGAATGGCCCTGCTGTTCAGGGCGAACTGCTGCACGCCTTCCGCAAGCAGCGTCTTGAGCCAGGTCGCTACCGGAAACTTGCTTTCGTCCTCCGGCAGGTTGCCCAGTGCGGATTTCCTTGGCCCGAGCTTGAAGGAAGGCGCCCATCGCCTGCCCCCCACGATCTCAGGATAGAAATTGTCGTTGCCACCCGGACGCTTCTTGACGGTCGTTTGGCTGTGCGGGCCTTGGCTCTTTTCCAAAATGGTCTTGGGCGGGTTTGAAGGTGTTGGAAATTCCAGCTGCATGAAGGACTTGGGCTGAGCACGATGGAGCCCTTTGAGCGAGACCATTTCTTCGTGAAGGACCGTGTCCGTGCCATCGGCGCCGAGTTTGATTCTGACTTGGTATCTGATGGCCTCACTACGTGGCTTTGGAATGGCGGCTCGAAGATTGTTCGGAATCCGTGCTTCGATAGCCAGTTCAAAGGTGTTGCCCGTCCTTCCCCATAGCAGGTCGCGCGGATCGGCCGTGCGCTCTTCGATGGCCGCGTCGAGCCCGTCCGACACCAGCCGCCCGAGGAATGCGACAACGTCAAGAAACGTGGTCTTTCCGCTGGCATTGGGTCCAACCAGCACCTGGAACCGCTCCAGTTCCTGGCTGACATGGCGCAGGCACCGGTAATTCAGCGCTTCGATGCGGGAAAACATGCGCGGCGCTCCATTCGGGGGTGGGGACACGACGCTCCATGCGGCGCGGCCTCCTCCAATTCATTGTAGAAGCATGCGCACCGCGCGCACAAGACGCGCCCGGGGCGTTCTATTGCACGGTCACGGCGATGGCGACAGGACGGTCCTCGATGCGGTTGGCGTTCGCGCCGCCGGCGGCGCCGAAGGCGATGGCCGTGGCCAGGACTTCCTTGGCGATGGCGTCCCGGTTCGACTCGATGGCCGCGGCGAGGTCCGCGTCTCCGGTTTCCACGGTGACGCCGATTCGGGCGTCGTAGGCGAGGCCGAGGTCCTTGCGGATGTTCTGCACGCAGTGGATGAACTCGCGCACCCAGCCCTCGCGCCGGAGTTCGTCCGTGATGTCGGTGGCGAGCACGACGACCATGCCCTTGCCCTGTGCGGCGGCGAAGCCCTCCTTCGCGGCGAGGCGCACCTCGACTTCGCCGGGCGAGAGTTCCAGGGTCTCGCCCTCGACCTCGAGGATCAGCGCGCCGTCCTGCAGCGCGTTGTAGAACGCGGCGCCGTCGCCCGCGGCCAGCGCCTGGCCGATGGCCTTGACCCGCTTGCCGTATTTCGGGCCGAGCAGCTTGAAGTTCGGCTTCACCTCGTAGGAAACGTACTGGTCCGCGGCTTCCGTGAATTCGACTTGCTTGATGTTCAGTTCTTCCTTGATGAGTTCGATGTGGTCCGCGAGGCCGCGCTTCACGCCTTCGTCCGCCACGACCAGTTCGCACAGGCCCAGCGGCTGGCGTACCTTGATGTTCTCCGCGCGGCGCGCGGACAGGCCGAGGCGCACGGCTTCGCGCGTGGCGGCCATGTCCTCCAGCAACTGCCGGTCGATGGCGGTGGCATCCGCCTCCGGGTAGCGGGTCAGGTGTACGCTTTCGGCGGCGCCGGCGAGCGGTGCGGCGAGGTTGCGCCAGGTGACCTCCGAGAAGAACGGCAGGAACGGCGCGGCCAGGCGCGCGAGCGTGAGCAGGCACTCGTAGAGCGTCCAGTAGGCGTCGGCCTTGTCCGGGGTCCACTCGGCGGCCCAGAAGCGCGCGCGGCTGCGGCGCACATACCAGTTGGAGAGCGCGTCGATGTACGCGGCGATGGCGCGCGCGGCCGGGTTCAGTTCGTAGGCGTCCATGCTCTCTCGTGCTTCGAGGATGGTGCGGTCCAGCTCGTGGAGGATCCAGCGGTCGAGTTCCGCGCGTTCACCGCGCGGGCGGAACACGGCGGGGCCGTCGCCCGCGGGCGGCGGGGCGCAATCCGGGTCCGCGGCCGCTGAACGCAGGATTTCCGGCGGCGCGTTGCCGGGGGTGAACCCGTCGAGATTCGCGTAGATGTTGAAGAAGCTCCACACGTTGTACCAGCGGATGAGAATTTCGCGCTGCGCCTCCTCGACATTGTGCTCGGAGAGGCGGCCGGTGCTGGTGGGCGGGTTCTTGGCGAAGAAGCTCCAGCGCAGCGCGTCGGCGGAGTACTTGTCGAAGAGTTCCTGCGGTTCGCGGTAGTTCTTCAGGCGCTTGGAGAGCTTCGTGCCGTCCTCGCCCATGATGTGGCCCAGGCAGATGCAGGTCTTGAACGGGTGCGGCCACGTGGCGATTTCCTCGCCGTGGACGACCGTCGAGATGGCGAGCAGCGCGTAGAACCAGCCGCGGGTCTGGTCGATGGCCTCCGAGATGAAGTCCGCCGGGAACCGCTCGCGGAACATCTCCGCGCTGCCCTGCACGTGCGGGTAACCCCACTGGGC
>JAVEWL010000073.1:0-13316 GCA_034004565.1 FCB group bacterium
TGTTTGGGGGTGCTTTAAGATTAAAGAGATAACTCGAATCTTCTCCATAACCCATAAGCGCCCCCAAACAAGTTTGGAGGTGGCATGTCCGTAGCCCACGGCGGTAGCGGGGGCGGCCATTGCTTCTCCCCAAACCAACCCTTATGATGACGACACGTCCAACAGGGGAGGAGAAGAATGCACCACATGAAGGGATTCGAAAGGCGTACCCGTTCTCGCGTAATGAACGGTATACTCCTCCTCCCGCTCCTGCTCCTCGGCCACACGGCCAACGCCGACGATCGCTCCCCGTTTCTCCACGACGCCCGTCTGCTGGCGGAAGCAAAACAGCGCATCGAAAAAGCCGACCCCGCCGCTCTCGCGGCCCTCGAAAAACTGCGCAAGTCCGCCGACAAGGCCATGACCGGCGCCGCCTTCACCATCGTCAACAAAACAAAACTTCCGCCAAGCAGCGACAAGCACGACTATTTCAGCCTCGGGATCTACTGGTGGCCCAATCCCGACACCCCCGACGGCCTCCCTTCCGTCCGCCACGACGGCAAGGTCAATCCTGAGGTCAAGGACTTCGACGCGCCCCCAAAAAACGCCATGACCAACGCGGTCTACCACCTGGCCCTCGCCCACTACTTCACCGGTCACCAACCCTACGCCGACCGCGCCGCACTATTGCTACGCGCGTTCTTCCTCGACGAAGCCACGCGCATGAATCCCAACCTGAACTTCGGCCAGGGGGTCCCCGGACACAACACGGGCCGTGCCGCCGGAATCATCGAGACCGTGGGACTCGCCACAAAGGTGGTAGATGCCGCCATTCTATTGCGCGGCTCGGAAGCCTGGACCGCCGAAGACGAACGCGGCCTCCAGCAGTGGTTCCGCGACTACCGCGACTGGCTGGAGAACAGCAAGATCGGCAAACAGGAAGGTAAAGCCTCCAACAACCACGGCATGTACTACGATGTGCAGGTGGCCGTCTTCTCGCTCTACATCGGCGACAACGACCACGCCCGCGCCATCCTGCAACGCGTCCCCGAAACCCGCATCGTCCCCCAAATCGCGCCCGACGGCAGCCAACCCGAAGAACTGGCGCGAACCAAATCATTCACTTACAGCACATTCAACCTGCAAGCCATGCTCGCCCTGGCAACCCTGGGCAAGCGCCTCGGCGTCGACCTCTGGGCCTACACCGGCCCCGACGGCCAGTCCATCCCCAAGGCCCTCGATTATCTCCTGCCCTATGCCGTCTTAGACAAGCCGTGGCCACGCGAACAAATCAAGACCTTCGACCCCGACGCGCTCCTGCGCCCCTTCCTCCGCCACGCCATCCTCTACTTCGGCGAAGAGCGTTACCGCGCCCCCCTCGAAACCCTCGGCCGCCCTCCCCAGGGAGACCTCATCGAGCTCCTCTATCCCCTCTAGATCTTGGCTCCGAGCGCAGTTAGATACTGTCACCGGCTCCTTAATTACACAATCTCCTCATTCCTCGTTCTTCGTTCCTCGTTCCTGTTCTTTAATCCGGTTCCACGACTCCATCGCATCCTCGGCCGTCCCCGCCTTATTCTCGCCGAAGACATGCTCGTGCCGTCTGATCATCTTCTCGTGTGTGCGCTGCAAGGCATGCTCCAAACTGAACCGCCCCTCCGCCTCCGCCGCAGCGGCCGAGCCCAGCAGGCAAAACAGCACATCCCCAAACTCTTCCTCGATGTGCGCGTTGTCGCCCTTGTCGAAGGCGTCAACAAGCTCATCGGACTCCTCCCGCGCAAACGCCGCAAAGTCGCGCGAAGACTGGTCGCGATCCCACGGGCACCCCTCCGGACTGCGTAGAAATCGCGCCAGATCGGCCAATACCTGATACCATTCCTGCTCCGATTCGGGCGCCTTTTTCCAATGTGGGTACATGACGAGAACTCCGTGTTGTGCGGCCTGTACAGGGTATGCGGATTTCGCATTCAAGTCCCCTCAAAAAACCGCCGATAACTGGGGCGTAACAACGGACAAGGAGGTCCAGACTATGACAATCGTATGTTGTAAATGCAAGAAGGTCCGAGAAGAGGGCGAATGGAAGCGCCCGGCGACTGACCCCGCCGATTCCATCAGCCACACCTACTGTCCCGTCTGTCTGGCGGTGACGACAGCGGAACCCCTCCCCAATGCGAGAGGCTACCGCGTACCCCATATCGCGCCCGTACCCGTGTTCAGCAATCTCGCGTTTCACACGGAGTAACCGGGGCAGTATCGCAAACAGTTTTCCCAGTACTCATCACCAGGCGCCACCGGGGAAAATGCCCCCTTCCGTCAAATCCAAGTGCCTTGCCGGAAGGGGGCCATTCTTATCTTCAATCGTGCTCGTGCTCGTAATCGTAATCGATAACTACACGTACTCCCGAAATGCAATCCGCGGCACGGGCTCATACTGGATCACCACTTCCCGCCCGCCCGCTTGGATACTCTTCCGCCCCGCCTCCACCACCAACTCGTTATAACTGCTGTTGGCCGGCGTGGCCATAATCCCCTCCTCATCGAGCCGCCGCACATACGCACGTCGCTCATCCAATTCCGCCATCGCCCCACCCTTCCGGCAAGCCTTCACGATGTACTCCACGCTCCGATGCCCATACCCTACCGGCGTCAACCCGCCACCGCCCAAATCCAGCAACTGGAAATAATCCGGGTTCGGCTCTGTATATACCGTATCGCCCGGCTCCGTGCCCGCCTCCGTATACGAATGCTTCACCCCGCGGTACTGATCGGAATGAAACAACAGCGTCGCGTCGTCTTTCCCCTTCCCCCACATCGCCAGGCCCTGGTAGTTCCCGCCCGCCGCCGCGTTCGGATACCCCATCGCATCCACCACGCTCAGGCACGCCCCGTTCTCCCAAATCACCCGCCCGTCGGTCCAAAGGTAGCCCTTGTTCCCGTTCGGATACTCGTCGACAATCCCGTACACGCTCACCGACACCGGACGCAGCCCCGTAATAAAGGCCACCTGGTCCACATAGTGACACCCGACATAGGTGAACATGTCGCTGTTCTCGACCGTGCACCAATTCTGAAAGTTCGAATGGAAATAGTAGAACGGCTCAATCATCTGCGCTTGGGCGAGCTTGAACTCGCCGAACTTTCCGTCGCGATACTTCCGCCGCGCCAGCAACGCGCGATGATCGAAGCGCTTGTGATACTCAATTCCCACAACCAGCCCGCGCTCATACGCCAGCGCCGCGATCTCTTCCGCCTGCGCATACTTCAGCACCAGCGGCTTCACCACACACACATTCAGGTCATTGAGCAAGGCCTCTTTCACAATCGCATAATGAAACTGGTCCGGCACCGCCACCACCGCGATGCTCCCCTTCGGGGCCTCCGCGAACACCTGCTTGTAAAGGTCGCCCTGCGGCTCATCCAGGGCCGTCGTGGCCGGATCCGGATGCGCAACAAAACCCTGTCCCGGAAACGCTTTCCGCAACCCCTCGTTTTCCGCAAGGTTCTTCAAGAACCGCGCCCGCGCATCGCAAACATGAATCTCGCCCACAACCCCGTCTCGCTGCAACTGATAAAGCGAAGGCAGAATCTGCACCTGCGCAATCATCCCCGCGCCAATCATCGTAACCCGCGGCGATTCGCCCAAACCCGGCATCAAATATCCCTCCACGTCCGCATGCTTGCTCATTTCAAGAGAATAGGCGGGTATTGTAGTGGAACGCCAAACCGAAGGCCACCTCAGCCCCAGGCAAATGGCCCGGAAGGTGTGGGTAGGGGCAAGGGCTGGGGGTAAAGAACAAAAAGCCGTTGAAGCGCGCGGGAGTGAGGGCAGGCGTCTGTTGTTACCGGCAACTAATCAGCGCACTCGGACCCTGGAAATCTCGAACTGACAAAGGCCGAGTGCTATACTCCGGTTTCGTCCGACAGTGGGGAATAAAGAGAGAAAGGTAGCGAGAAAATGAGACCTACATCGTTCTGGACCCGATGTGTCCTGGGCTCGATAGCGGCGCTGTGGATTGTTGCCGCGGTACCGGCGTTCGCGGCGAGCACGGCCACCGTGCCGGTTCCGCGCGACCAGGAAGAGTGGTGGGTGCAGCGTCACAACGCGGCGGTCGAGCGCATCAAGCAGGGGAACGTCGACCTGCTGATGATCGGCGACTCGATCACGCACGGTTGGGAAGGCGCAGGCAAGGCGACGTGGGACAAATACTACGGCGACCGCAATGCGGTCAACATCGGGTACAGCGGCGATCAGACGCAGCACGTGCTGTGGCGCTTCGAGAATGGCGAATTGGACGGCATCTCCCCGAAACTTGCGGTGCTGATGATCGGCACCAACAATTTCATGGCAAACACAGCCGAGGAAATCGGCGAGGGCATCCAGGCGGTGGTCGCGAAGCTCCGCCAGAAATTGCCTACGACGAAGGTGCTGATCCTGGCGATTTTCCCGCGCGAAGAGAAGCCCGGCGAAACGCGCGACAAGCTCGCAAAGGCCAGCGAAATCGCGTCGAAGGCCGCCGATGGGAAGGATGTATTCTTCCTTGATATCGCGCCATTCTTCCTGGCCCCCGACGGCACGCTACCGAAGGACATCATGCCCGACTTCCTGCACCCGAACGAGAAGGGATACGCGCTTTGGGCGGCGGCGGTCGAGCCGAAGATCGCGGAGCTCATGGGCGAGCGCGCGGCCGGCAAGGCGCCGAAGGGTTTTGAAGAAGCGTTCAACGGCAAAGACCTGACCGGCTGGAAAGGCCTTGCGGAAGAAAACCCCGAGAAGCGCAATGCGATGACGCCCGAAGTAATGGCCGCGGCACAAGCCAAGGGCGACGAGGACATGCGCGCGCATTGGTCGGTCGTCGATGGCGTGTTGAGCTTCGACGGCAAGGGACAATCGATTTCCACGGGTCGCGATTACCAGGACTTCGACATGCTGGTCGACTGGAAAATCGACTCCAAGGGCGACAGCGGCATTTATACGCGCGGATATCCGCAGGTCCAGATTTGGGACACGGCGATGTGGCCGCAGGGTTCGGGCGGGCTCTACAACAACGAGCACAATCCCAAGGACCCGCTGATGGTGGGGGACAATCCCATCAACACGTGGAACACGTTCCGCATCATCATGATCAACGATCGGGTAACGGTATACCTCAACGACAAGCTGGTCGTGAACAACACGCAGCTCGAGAACTATTGGAGCCGCGGCAACCCGATCCTCGATTGCGGCCCCATCTACCTGCAGAACCACGGCAACCACCTGTGGTTCGACAACATCTACATCCGCGAGATCCCGCGCGGCGAGGGCTGGGTTGACCTGTTCAACGGCAAGGATCTGACCGGCTGGGAGCAGGTCGGTGGCAGCAGGCAAGCGTGGAAGGCCGAGAACGGCATCCTCTCGACGACGCCCGGTGAAGGCGGCGGCTGGCTTTCGACGGCGAAGGAATACAGCGACTTCGAACTCGAGGCCGAGTTCCGCGTGCCCGAGAACGGCAACAGCGGCATCTTCATCCGCGCGCCGCGCGAAGGCAATCCGGCGTTCGAGGGCAGCGAAATCCAGGTGCTGGACGATGCGGGCCCGATCTACCCGGCGATGAACCTGCAGCCGTATCAGTATTGCGGAAGCATCTATTCGACGGTGGCGCCGGAACGCCGAGTGAGCCGTCCGGCGGGCGAGTGGCAGAAGATGCAGATTCGCGCCGAAGGTCCGATGGTAAGCGTAACCTTGAACGGCTGGCCGATCATCAAAAACGCCAACCTGAACGATTACCCGGACAAGGTGAAGGATCATCCGGGCTTGAAGCGCGCGTCGGGCTTCATCGGCCTGCAGAACCACGAATCCTCGCTGGACTACCGGAACATCCGCATCCGCGAGTTGCCGGCGGCCGCGAAATAGACCAATACGGAGCCCGTTTAGAAGGGGCGCCTTCGGGCGCCTCTTTTTTTATGTAACCCCGAATTCCCATTCGGGGTCTTTCGCTTTTTCTTCGAGGCGTTCTACTTGTTCAAAGCCCCCGAATGGGAATTCGGGGTTACATTTTGCGCCTCTGCGAGTGAATGGTATAATCCGCGCCGCCCGGCAGGATCTGCCTGTGGCGTTCTACTGTCCCTATATGCCCTTCTCACAGCGCAATATCAGGAGACACCATGTCCAGTTCATCGCAGCCTCGCGCGCTTATCACCGGAATCACAGGCCAGGACGGCTCGTACCTCGCGGAACTCCTCCTCGATAAGGGATACGGCGTCTACGGTGTCGTGCGCCGGTCGAGCACGGAGACGTTTGAGCGAATCAACCACATCAAGGACCGCCTCACCCTGCTGCAGGCGGACCTGACGGACCAGGTCAGCATGATCGACGTGATCGGCGAGGTGCGCCCGCGCGAGGTATACAACCTGGCGGCGCAGTCGTTCGTGCCGTCGTCTTGGCGCCAGCCGATTCTTACCGGCGATGTGACGGCGCTGGGCGTCACGCGCGTGCTCGAGGCGATCCGGGTCGTGGACCGCTCGATCCGCTTCTACCAGGCCTCCTCGAGCGAGATGTTCGGGCACGCGCAGGAAACGCCGCAAACCGAACGTACCCCCTTCTATCCTCGCAGCCCCTACGGGGTGGCAAAGGTCTACGGGCATTGGATTACGGTAAACTACCGCGAGAGCTACGACCTCTATGCCGTCTCGGGCATCCTGTTCAATCACGAATCGCCCCGGCGCGGCCTCGAATTCGTGACGCGAAAGATCACGCACCACGTCGCCGCCATCAAGCTGGGACTCTTGTCTGAATTGCGCCTGGGCAACCTGGACTCGAAGCGCGATTGGGGGTTTGCCAGGGATTACGTGCGCGCGATGTGGTTGATGCTGCAGCAAGACGCGCCGGACGACTATGTGATTGCCACAAACGAGACGCACACGGTACGCGAGGCGTGCGAGGTCGCGTTTGCCCATGTGGGCCTCGACTGGCAGGACTACGTAAAAGTGGACCCGCTGTTTTACCGCCCCGCGGAGGTGCACCTGCTGCTGGGCGACTACAGCAAGGGCCGAGAGAAGCTCGGCTGGAACCCCGAGGTAAGCTTCAAGGAACTCATGGAGCTGATGGTCGACGCGGACCTGCAGCGGCTTTCGTCCACCAAGGGCAAACCGGTCACCGTTTGAGCGAATACATCTGCTTGCCGCTGTTTTCCGTCTAGGGTACGATACAGAACGTGCCCAGGGAAGCCCTTTCAACGGGGAGATTGCGCATGGCGGAGACGCGGCGGGAATTCATGAAAACGGTCGGGGCAACGGTGGCCGCCGGGGCCTTGGCCGCGGGCGGTGCTGTGGGGGAACCCCGGGCAAAACGTCCCAACTTCATCGTGTTTCTGACCGACGATCAAGGCTACGGCGATTTGTCGTGCGTGGGCTCCGACACGGTTATCACGCCGAACCTGGATGCCGTTGCCGCGTCGGGCGTACGCTTCACGCAGTGGTATTCGAACTCCCCCGTCTGTTCGCCTTCGCGCGCGGCTTTGATGACCGGCCGCTACCCGGGCAACGCGGGCGTGCGCTCGATTCTTGGGGGACACCGCACCGCACCGGGCTTGCCGGGCGAGGTTCCGACGCTGGCCACGGCGTTGCGTGACCAAGGCTATCGCACGGCGGTGTTCGGCAAGTGGCACCTGGGGCTTCAAGACGACAACCGGCCCGAGGCGCACGGGTTCGACGAGAGCTTCGGGTTCTATGCGGGCTGCGTCGATTACTTCTCGCACATCTTCTATTGGTCGGGCAATCACGATCCGCTGCACGACCTCTGGGAGAACGGCAAAGAGGTCTACGCCAACGGCCGGTACCTCACCGAACTGATCGCGGAACGGGCGGTGGACTACTTGCGCCGATCCCGCGACGACCAGCGGCCGTTCTTCCTTTACGTGCCGTTCAACGCGCCCCACTACCCCATGCACGCGCCGCAGGCGTATCTCGATCGCTTCCCGGACTTGCCCTGGGACCGCCGCATCATGGCCGCGATGATCGCCGCGGTGGACGACGCGGTGGGGACGATTACTGCGGAGCTGCGGGCGCAGAACCTGCTCGACGACACGTGTATCTTCTTCTCGAGCGACAACGGGCCATCGCGCGAAACGCGCAACTGGCTCGACGGGCGCACGGACCCCTATTACGGCGGCTCGGCGGGAAAGCTCAAGGGGCACAAGTTCAGCCTCTTCGAGGGGGGCGTGCGGATGCCGGCGTTAATGAGCTGGCCCAAGCGGATTCCTTCGCAGCGCGTGGTGGACGGCGTGGGCGCCCACATGGACGTCTTCCCCACGTTACTGCGCGCGGCGGGCGGCGATCCGTCGGCATATGCGCTGGACGGCGAGGACGTGATGCCCTGGGTGGCCGGCGAGGCGGAGCCGACGGAACGGACCGTGTTCTGGGAGCAGCAGGGGCAGACGGCGGTGCGGCGCGGACCGTGGAAGCTCGTGTTGAACGGCGAACTGGTCGAAGGGGAGCCCGCGCCGGATACGGTACACCTCGCGAACGTCGTGGAGGACATGGGTGAGCGCGAAAACCGCGCGTCCAACGAGGTAAAGGTAACGGAGGAATTGAAGGCGGCGGCGGAGTCGTGGCGGGCGGGAATTGAGGCCCGCTGGCGCGACGAATGGAAGCCCAAACGGGACGCGAAGAGCCGCGCCTGAGTTGAATTCTGGTTCACCGTCTTGCCGGTTTGAACGGCGAAGGCACAAGCAAGGGAGCCCTTATGAGACATCGATTGTGGATCGCGTTCGCATTGCTGTGTGTTTGCGCGGTGGCGGCCGCGGAACCGGTGAAGACCTGGGAAGGAACACTTACGATTCCGACCTACCCCTGGCAGCCGGACGACGTCAACCCGCGCTTCCAGGAACTCGACGGCAGCGTCATCTATCCGTACACGATGCAGGACAGCCTGTCGACGAAGAAGGTGGACCGCACGTATAAGGCGCTGTTTCTGGAGAACGAGTACCTGAAGGTCACGTGCCTGCCGGAGTTGGGCGGGCGAATTCACTCCGTGTTCGACAAGACCAAGAACGAAGAGATGTTCCACCTGAACCGCGTCATCAAGCCGGGGCTCATCGCCATGCGCGGCGCGTGGATCAGCGGCGGCATCGAGTGGAACAGCGGACCGCACGGGCACACGGTCAGCATCGTGTCGCCCACGGATGCTACGGTTGGCACCATGGACGACGGCTCGGGCGTGCTGGTCGTGGGGAACACGGATCAGATTCTGGGGACGCGCTGGACGGTGTGGCTGATCCTTCGTCCGGGGAAGGCGTATTTGGAGGAACGGATTCGCCTGACGAATCCGACGGACGGGTTCCACCCCTACTACTTCTGGAACAACACGGCGTTTCCCTGCAAGAAGGGCACGCGCTACATCTATCCGATGTCGCTGGGCATGGACCACTCTGGGACGACATTCTTCTCGTGGCCGGTGCACGAGGGCCGCGACATGACGTGGTTGAAGAACTACGAAGATATGACCTCGACCTTCGCGTACAACTGTGTGTTCGACTTCTTCGGCGCGTATGACGTCGATGCGGATCGAGGCATCGTGCAATACGCGAACCACGGCATTCTTCCCGGTAAGAAGGCGTGGACCTGGGGACAGGCCGACTTCGGGCTGGTGAGCCAGGAGTCGCTGACCGATGAGGACGGGCCGTACATCGAAGTGCAGACCGGCCCGCTCCCCACGCAGTCGGATTACGAATTCCTCGCGCCGCGCCAGCAGGTCGCGTGGGAGGAATGGTGGATGCCGGTGCACGGGCTCGGCGACGGTTTTGAGTATGCGACAAAGGATGTAGTCGCACAGACAAAGCGTGCCGACGGCACGCTCGAATTGCGGCTCATCGGCACGGGGGTATTCGACGGCAGCACGTGCAGCATTGCCAACGGCGACATGGTTGTTGCGCAGGAAAAGGTAAGCATTTCGCCGAACGCGCCGGTGGTGGTGAAGACGGCGTTGTTTGAGGGTCCGGCGACAATCAGCGTGACCGATGCGGCCGGGAACGAGCTCCTTTCGTACCGGTCGCCGTTGGATATCCCGAAGGAGACGCCGCCGACCTTCCCCGCGCCGAAGACCGAAGAGCAGATGACGGCGGAGGAGACGTTCCTGAAGGCGGCGCGGTTCGACAAGGACACGAACCGAGTCGAAGCGCGGGCGTGGTACGAGAAGACCCTGAAGAAGGACCCGAACTATTTCCCGGCGATGCGTGCGCTGGCGATACTCGATTACGAGGCGGCGAAGTACGACGCGGCCGGTGCGGCCATCGAGAAGGCCTTGGCGCGCCGTTCGGACGATTCGATGTCGTGGGCGCTGCTGGGGCTGGTTCGGTTGCAGCAGGGGCGCCTCCACGAGGCGAAGGAGCTTGGCTACAAGGCGGCGCGGCTGATTGACGCGGCCGGGCTGGGCCACGACATCGTCGGGCGCGCATTGGCGCGCGGCGGCGACTGCGCGGAAGCGGCGAAGGCATTCGAGCGCGCGATTGAGGCCGATCCGACCGATCTGCGGGCCAAGGACCACCTGCTGCTGGCGCTGTGGGCGGCGGGCGAGACGGATTGGGCGCGCAAGAAGGCCGGCGAACGCGTCAAGGAAGATCCGTTGGAGTTGATCCCGCACCTCGTGCTGGGCTTTGCGGGTCCGGCGGATCCGCAACGGTTTGTGGAGAAGGCGCGCGGCGTATTGGGCGAATACGACTTCGAAATGATGGGCGCGGTGATGACGATGCTCGACCTGGGTCTGAAGAACGATGCGCGGCAGGTTCTTGAAGCGGCATTCGACGACAAAAACGCCGTCGCGCTATATCACCTTGCGCACCTTGCTTCGGACGATCCCTCGGCCTCGAAGGCGCTGCTGGCAAAGGCACGGGCCCTGCCTACGGACTATGTGTTCCCGTCGTATCCCCAGACCGAGGCGGCATTGGAGTACGCGCTTTCGGTCGATGCGAACGACAGCCGGGCACAGCTCTACCTGGGTCACCTGCTGGCGGGCCTGGGACGCCTGGACGAGGCGCTGCCGCATTGGGAAAAGGCGGCTGAACTGGATCCGAAGCTGAGCGTAGCGTTGCGTTGCCTGGCGATGAACGCGTGGAAGAAACAGAACGATCTGCCGAAGGCGGAGGCGCTGTTTGCGAAGGCCATCGCGGCGCGGCCTGACGATGAAGGGTTGTACCGCGATCGCGCGCACATCCTGATTGCGTTGAACAAGCGTCCGGAGGCGATCGACCTGCTGGCGAACCGGCCCAAGGTGGAGCGGACCCGCGCCGACGCGACGATCCTGCTGGCACGCGCGTACATCGACGAGAAGCGCTACGACGATGCCCTTGCGCTGCTGGAGAAGGCGGAGTTTTCGAATTGGGAGGGCCAGTCGGACTCCTGGGATTCCTTTAACCGGGCGCACGTGGAACGCGGCAAGCTGCGCTTCGAGGCGAAGGATTATGCAAGCGCGTTGGAGGACTTCTCGGTGGCGCTGACCTACCCGAAGAACCTCAAGGTCGGGCGGCCCGTAAAGCCGCGCGAGGCGGAGGCGCAGTACTGGAAGGGGCGTGCACTGCAGGCCCTTGGGCGCATGGAGGAAGCCCGCGCC
This sequence comes from FCB group bacterium, assembly GCA_034004565.1. Classification (GTDB taxonomy): domain Bacteria; phylum Hydrogenedentota; class Hydrogenedentia; order Hydrogenedentales; family SLHB01; genus JAVEWL01. The sequence goes on from JAVEWL010000073.1 coordinate 11,561, forward strand.
GCATGGAAGGAAGGAGCCGCCGGACCCGAGAGCACCGACGTTCAGAACAAGCACCGCGAACTCTGCGCCCAGGCGCTGGAATTGCTGTCCGCGGCGTAGGATGAGATGGTTTTGTGGCACCCCCAAGCCGGCTTTTGGGCTTGGGGGTGTTTCCTTTTTGACAGGATGAGGAAAGTGCAAGATCACCACAAAGACTCAAAGAACAGCGAAGAACTGCAAGAGCTCTTGACAGGAATTACAAGATAGGCAAGATGAAGAGCTTCCCATTTGAGTCTTGGAGCCTTTGTGGTGATCTCGCTGTCTCCCAATCCTGTCCATCCTGCCAATCCTGTTATCCTGTCAAAAAAGCAGCGCCCCAAGCCATCAAGCACACGTTGGGGCGCCTTTTTTTTGGAGATTCAACATCTCGAACGGGTCTTGCCGGGAGTGGGGATTCCGTGCTAGGGTTGTGGAAGCACACACCCTCAAACCTACCGGAAGTCTTGCACATGGCTATTCAAACTGTCCGGCCACCGGGGCCGCATCGATCGTCTTCACTTCTCAATGCGTTTGCGCTACGACGCGACATTATTGGGTTCTTTCGCGGGTTGGCCTCGCAATACGGCGATATTCTGCTGGTTCGAGCGGGTGGCCGGAATATTTACTTCGTCAATAATCCGGATCTGGTGCAGGAAGTGCTGGTTACGCGGCACCGTTCTTTTCAGAAGCACTGGGTATTGCGAATGGCGAAGCACATCCTTGGCGAGGGCCTGCTGACGAGCGACGGCGAGTTTCACCGCAGGCAGCGGCGGTTGATTCAGCCGGCGTTTCACCGGCAGCGAGTGGCTTCGTACGGGGCGGTGATGGTGGAGCACGCGGCACGGGCGCGCGAACGGTGGCACGAGGGTCAGGAGCTTGACCTCGCGCACGAAATGATGCGGCTGACGCTGTCGATCGCGTCCAAGACCTTGTTTGACGCGAACGTTGAGGACGAGGCGGACGAATTCGGCGCGGCGCTCACGGAGGCGCTGAACTTCTTCGACCGCATCCTGTCGCCGCTGGCGCCGATACTGAATCGTCTGCCGCTGCCGAGCAACCGGCGGTTCGCGAGGGCCGTGACGCGGATGGACGAGACCGTTTACCGCATCATCAACGAGCGGCGCGCGAGCGGCGAGGACCGCGGCGATGTGCTGTCGATGCTGCTTGCCGCGCAGGATGAGGACGACGGCGGCGTTATGACCGATCGGCAGGTGCGGGACGAGGCGATTACGCTGTTCCTTGCCGGGCACGAGACGACGGCGAACGCGCTGACGTGGACGTGGCACCTGCTGTCGCAGCACCCGGACGCGGCGGTGGGGCTTCATCGGGAACTGGCGGAGGTGCTGAACGGCCGCCTACCCACAATGGACGACGTGCCGCGGCTGGAATACACGCGCAAGGTGTTTACGGAATCAATGCGGTTGTACCCTCCGGCGTACATGCTGGGTCGCGAGGCCATCGAGGACGTGCCGCTCGGGGAGTATGTGGTACCCGCCGGGGACATGGTGGTGATGAGCCAGTTCTCCATTCACCGGGACCCGCGTTTCTTTGAAGACCCGGATGCCTTCAAGCCTTCGCGGTGGACGCCGGAAATGCAGGAAGGTCTCCCCCGCTTCGCCTATTTCCCCTTTGGCGGAGGACCGCGCATCTGCATCGGCGAGGCGTTCGCTTGGACGGATGGAATTCTCGTTCTGGCCACGCTTGCGCTGCGGTGGCGCTTTCAAACGGTTCCGGGGCA
>JAVEWL010000798.1:0-2896 GCA_034004565.1 FCB group bacterium
CGTCATATTGTCCGTAACCACCTTAAACAAAGCGCAATCCTCCCGGTTGTTTTCCGGGCACAGCTTACACACCCTTGGAGGGAAGATCACCTTGGGAGAGGGTCTAGGGTCCAGGGTCCAGGGTCTGGAATGCAACTCCTGTCCCAATAGACCCTAAACCCTGGACCCTAGACCCTTCTTTCCCCCGCCCGCCTCCTGCTATCCTGTGGCGCAATCAAAATGGAGCCAAGGTAGGAGCTAATCCCATGCAGATCTTGTGTGCAGCCGTACTGCTGGCGGTCACGGCTTCGGCGACCGCGCCGTTCGAAGAGCTGGGCGTGCCCATTCGCAAGGCGGGCCTGATGGGCTTCATCGTGGGGCCGGGCCCCACCGAGGGTTCCGAGCGGCTCTACTTCAACTTCCGGCAGGACGGCGGCAAGCTGTTCCTCGTGGCGGTGGATCCCGATACGGGTGAGGCGCAGCAGTTCAAATCGCCCTTGGGCACCGGCGCATGGGGGTTTATCGTCGGACCCGACAACCGCATCTACCTTGGCACCCACGAAGGCATCGATCCCGCCGACAGCGGACGCATTCTCGTCTTCGATCCGAAGCAGCCCGAGAAGCAGATTCAGGATGTGGGCCGGCCCGCCGAGTCCGAATCGTATCTGTGGATGTTCACCAACGGTCCGGATGGCAAGATCTACGGTTGTACCTATCCCACTGCGAAGCTGGTCTCCTACGACCCGAAAACGAACCAGATGGCCGACCTCGGCGTTATGGACCCCGACCAGAAATATTCGCGCAGCATCTGCACCGGGCCCGACGGCCGCATTTACCTCGGCATCGGCTTCGGCAAGGCCAACGTCATCGCCTACAACCCCAAGACCGGCGAGCACAAATCCGTCCTGCCCGACGAATACCGCAAGGCGCCCGAGCAAACCGTCGCCTCCGTATACACCGGCGAAGACGGCAACATCTACGCCACCGCCATCAAGATGACCGTCCTCAACGGCGACCCCGAGAACGGCGAACTCACGCGCCCCGAATCCGTCACGCTGCGCGTGACCGGCGACACTATGGAAGAGGTCGCGCCCGACACCCCCGGCATCACGCAGCGCCGTCCCGAGAAGCGCCTCAAGGACGGCCGCGTCATCGGCACCGCCACCCTCGACGGCGACTATACGCTCACGCTCCCCGACGGCACGGTTCAGAAGAAGCATTTCGACTACGCCGGCGACGGCGCGGGACTGTTTATGATTGCCAACGGCCCCCTCGGCCGCGTCTACGGCAGCAGCGCCATGCCTTGCCAGATCTTCTCCTTCGAGCCCGCCACGGGGAAATCCGAGAACCCCGGCAACCCCACCGAGGTCGACGGCGAGGTGTATTCGATGCTCGACCACCACGGGCTGCTCTACGTCTGCGCGTATCCCGGTTCTTTCCTGGCGAAATGGGACCCCTCGAAGCCCTGGAACTACGGCGCTACGCCCGAATCGAACCCCCGCGGCTTCGGCCGCCTCGGACCCGGCCACCTGCGTCCGCGCGCCATGATCCACGGTCCCGGCGAATCCATCTACATCGGCAGTTACCCCGAATACGGCCGCCACGGCGGCGCCCTGGGCGTCTGGGACCCCGCGACGGATCGCCTCGTCGAGAACTACCACCCGCTCATCACAAACCAGTCCATCGTCACCCTCGTCTACGACCCGCAGACCAACCTCATCTTCGGCGGTTCGAGCACCGCGGGCGGCGGCGGCACGAACCCCGTCGAACCCGAAGCCAAATTCTTCGTCTTCGACCCCGCGAAAAAGGCCCTAAAATCCGCCGACACGCCCTTCCCCGGCATGCAGAACCTGCGCAGCATGGCGCTGGTCGGCCGCCGAATCTTCGGCATCGCCGACGACGACAAGCTCTTCGTCTATGACATCGACAAAGCCGAATACCTCCACAAGGCGGCGATGGGCCTCGGCCCCGTCCCCGACTGCTGCCTGATGCCCTGGAAGGACGGCAAACTCTATGGCTTCGCGGGCAACAAAGTCTTCCGCCTCGACCCCGACACCTTCCAGGCGGAGGTCCTCGCCGAATACTCCGGCCAGATCAATTGCGGCATGGCCATCGACGACAAAGGCATCTACTTCGGCGAGCGCGCCACCCTGCTCCGCTACAACTGGCCCGCCGCAAAATGAACTGAGCCACGGGGCCGCGGGGAGGCTAACCCTAAAGCGTCATTGCGAGGAGACGTTCACGTCGACGAAGCAATCTCGGGACCGGGAAGGAGGGACAGCAAGCAAGGATGTTCTTCTCCCTCTCCCCTTGGGAGAGGGTTGGGGTGAGGGGAAGGCAGGTAAGGCTTTCTCGTTCCAGCGGGAGGACTGATGCGACCGTGAAGAAGAAAAGTCTGAGATGGATCGAGTTGGTAGGGACCATTGTCTTGGTCGCTGCCCTGGCGGCGATCGTGCTGCCTGCACTTTCTCGGGCGCGCGAAGCATCCGACCGAGCGTCCTGCCAGAACAACCTCAAGCAGTGGGGCGCCATCTTCAAGATGTACGCAAGCGAAAACAGTGGCTACTATCCGCGCTGCGCTACGAAGAACGAGCGGACCAATACAGACTCACCGGAACACGGCTTTGTTGCCGCACCGTATGGCCCCTCGCTCTATCCGAACTACGTATCCGATTTGAACATGTTCTTTTGCCCGTCCAGTGAAGAAAAGGCGGAAGATTATACCAAGTGCCCGGGCGGCCGCTGGTGCAATCTCAAAACCGACCAACTCGACGCACGGAACTTCGCCGATTGCTGCTATACGTATCTTGGATGGGCCGCATCGGAAGATGAGCATTTCGCCGCCATAGTTGCCAGCCTTTTTCTCAAAGACGAAATCGACCCCAAGAATAACCCGCAGACGGCTGACAATGACCTC
>JAVEWL010000074.1:0-13312 GCA_034004565.1 FCB group bacterium
CCCCAGGTCCGTCGCCCGCTCGACGGCCACCGGCCATTCGGTCACCGCCGTTGGAAACGGGTCCATGTATCCCGCCACCGACCCCGCCGGATCCAGCGCAACCTGTCGCGCCAGCACCTCGCCCGTCGCCGCGATCTGCTGAAAGACCCCCGTAGCCGGTTCCGGTTCCTTCTCACCCTCCATCGCGAAGTTCCCTTCAATCACGCCCTTCCGCGCAATCCCCAGCAGTTCGCCTAGCGCAAAGTCGTCCCGCGCAAACCCACGCTCATCCCCCAGCGACGTTTCGCCTGTCGCCAGCACGCGCCCTCCACCCTGCGCATAGTCAGACACCGCGCCGCAGAACGCATCGCTCACATGCGCCAGATTGGGCAGAATCACCAAATCGAAACGCTTCAAATCCTCCGCCGACTTCACCCCTTCCGCGACCAGCACCTCGAACGGAACATGCTCCTCGATCAGCACCCGCGACCAGCCGTCCAACTCCTGCGACCAGTCCATTCGCCCCTCGCGAAAATACTTACGCGTCGCCCACGAAAACACCAGCGCCACCTTCGCCGCCGGCTCAGCCCCCTCGTGCAGGTCCGCGTCTTCCATGAATGCGTCGAGCCCTTCCCGCACCGTCTCGAACAGTCGAGGCGACGTCGTCGTGTCCGGATAAGCGCCCACGCAACACGGCCCCATGACGCTGCATCCGTTGGCCTTTGCCGTGGCCGTGCTGACCTGCCAGGCCGTCCGCGGCACCGACAAATGCGAATGCATGGGCGACGTGGACGTCAGCAGCTCGCACGACGGCTTCCCAATGGCCCGGTGCCACCGCATCGTCAAATCCGACGCGTGCAGGTTAAAGAAAATCTCGGACACATACAGATCGAGGTGGGGGAGCCATTCCTCGCCAAACCCGTAGATCGGCGAGAGCCACAGCGGGTTCTGCCCATTGTGCGCCGCAAACACCCCGTGCTCCCGCAACACCGCAGACACTTCCCCAATGAGCGACGCGCTGCATTCGGTGCGCCAGTCGCTAAATTCGCGCCAGTGCGCCGCCACGGCCTCCTGCGTGATTTCCGCCGTCCCGCAAATCCGCTCCAGCGACGGCCGGCAATGCTCGCAGACGCACACGACGCTATTGAAAAACATGTCCAGGTGGAACCCGTCCGGCTTGTACCGCTCCACGATCTCGCGCGTCACCGACACCACCTGCTCTCGCCGCGGCGAATTGATGCACGGCGTGCGCCACTGCCCGCCGGGCACCTGCTGTACGCGCTTCTCCGGATCGTTCGGGTCCGCCCACGACGCCAAAGGCAACTCCGGCGCCCGCTCCCCGCCCAGCGGCACCACATTCCATTCCGGATGCCGCGACTCCAGCCAGTTGATATACGCGATGACCTTCTGCCCCTGCGCCCGCAGCCGCGAAGATATCTCCCCGAAATAATCCCGCCCCTTCAAATTCGGATGCATCGGCCAGATCGCGCTCGGGTAATACGCCACACTGAACTGATTCGCCGCGTAGACCGCCACGATCTCCGCCTTCGTCGCGGCAAGTTCCCTCGCAATCCGGTCCGGGTCATACTTCGCAAACGCCGTGGCCTGATCGTTCAGCGCATACTGGTCATACCAATAGATCCGCTGCCGCCGCTTCAGCCAATCGTGCGAAATTGCCGCCGCCTCCCCAATCCCCTTTGACTCCCAAGGCGCGCCGCTCGCCATCAGCCCCATCGTCCCGGCCGCCCCCAACTTCAACAGATCTCTTCTCGAGAGCATCACGTCATCACCACCTTCCATTGCCGTTGAATTGGGCGCCAAAATTCCAAAAGCGGATTGGCTGTAAAGAAACGCAAGAAATACAGAAGGAAAATAGACTCCTATTCGAACGATAACTCGCCTTGCCGCGGCGGAGCGGTTTGGGGGTCAACGCGCTGCGCCAGCGCCTCGTCGAACGCTTCGGACGTCTCGGGATCGGGCCAGACGCGAGCGCCTTTCTTCTGAAGACCTTTGATTCCTTTCTCGCTGTCCGGGGCGGAGCGTACGTAAACCGGAACGAAAGAGAGCTTCTCCAATTGTTCGACCGCCCCTGCCCAGGTGCCGCCCTTTTCGTAATCGGAACTGACGACGAGGGCGGCGTCGGCCAGAGCATAGATCAGCTTGTTGCGTTGCATGGCGTGGCCCACATTGAAACCGGCGAGGGGGTCGTAGGGCGAGATCAGGGCGAGGCGCCCGTCCATCAGGACTTCGCGGTGCTCGCGGGCCAGAGCGGCACGCTCAAGGCTGTCGGACAGCACGCCCGACACCTTGCCGCCCTCCTGCAAGGCGCCCCGCATGGCAGCCTGGTCGATGCCGCGGGCGCCGCCGGACACAATCGTGCGTTGGGCGTTGGCCGCGATCCGGGCGACGTTTTCGGTGTATTCGACGAGGCTGTCGTCGACGTTTCTTGAGCCGACGATCGCCAATCCCCCCGTTTCCAGGATGGCCCCGTCGCCGCAGCCATACAGGATGGATGGCGCGTCTTCCTTAAGGCGCATCGCCAGGCGCGCGGGATAGTGATCGTCCCAGCGGCCGACCACCCAGATGGCTCGCGCCTGCCAGCGTTCGACCGCCTGGCTCAGGAGGAAACCGCGGCCCAGCAAGCGCTCGAGTCGGGCGTCGTCAATGATGCCTCCGCATAGGCTGAGGAGTTCGCTTGCCTCGGGTCCCAGCAGGTCGGCGGGCTCGCGTTGGTTCTCGCGAAGGAAGCGCTCGAGCCGGTTGTATACGCTCGGCGTGAGAAGTTCCGAAGACGGTTCGGAACGCCCGGCCATCAAGGGCGCGGTCAGCATCAGGATCGCTTGCGAATTAGGGGAAAGCGCCATGCTCATTTATCGTGTCCCGTAAGGGCTAAGGCCAAGGGATAAACCTCCGCGGTGCCGGACGACCGCAGCAGCCACGCCGCGACGGTCATGGTCCAACGGGAATCCACCATATCGTCCACCAGCAACACCGGCCCACTGGGAAGCGGTTTTACATGAATCGCCAGAGAGCCGTCAATGTTTCGCGCTTGCTGGGCGCTGTTGGCCATGTACTTCTGGGGCGGGCGCTCATCAGTCTTTTCCATCACCTCATGAAACGGCAGGTCCAAGGTCCATGCCAGTCGCCGCGCGAAATCGGGAACCAGGGCGGCGTTGCGCCGTGACGGAATGCAGGTTACCCATTCGGGCGACGGGCCTGGGTCCCATTCGCGCACGAGTGCCGCGCATGCCGTGACCAGCTCTTCCGCGTAGCAGTGATCTTGATACTTGCCCTGGCGCACGAGACCACCCCAGCCCGCGTCACCCCAGATGCACAGCGCCATGCCGGGTTCGGCGCGGAGCTCGGGCGGGATGACCCCTTTGAGTTGATACTGCGGCAGGCCGCCGCTCGGCCATTGCGCACGGGGCTCGATCGGAAGGCTGGTGCGGCGCAGGAAGGCCACCGCTTCCCGGACCAGCGCCGGCTCCGCGAGGGTCGGCAAAGGCGGCAGCCTGGGTGAATCGATCGCGGCGGGGTCGCCGTCAAGCGCCCGAATGAGAAACGCCATGTGGTTCGAGGTCAGGCTCACGTATTCCTGCATCTGGCGCTGTTCTTCGCGCCGCAACGAAGTGAGACGCTCGGCCCGTTCCCAGAACGCCTCGCTGAGGTCCGTCGTAGTCAATTGCCACTTCGCACCTTGCTTCACGATGGGCGCGGGCGATTCGAGCGAGAGCAGTTCGAGTGTCTTCTCGATGCGGCCGTAGGTGATATTCACCCGGACCATTATCTCGGACTTCGAAAGTCCCTCGGGAGACGCATGCAGGGCCTCCAGGACGTGCTGGACTTCTTCCCGCGTGGGGAACGCGCTCTCGATGAAGTAGTTGTTGATTTGCGCCTCCTCCTCGCCGCTCAAGAGCACCCCATACGCGGCGTCGAGGGCGCGACCGGCTCGCCCCACTTGTTGGTAATAGGCCACGACCGAGCCGGGCGTCTGGTAGTGAATCACGAACGCGAGATCGGGCTTATCGTAGCCCATGCCAAGCGCCGTCGTGGCCACTAGGGCCTTGACCCGGTTTTCCTGCAAAGCCTGCTCCAATTCGACGCGGCGTTCGCCCGTTTCGCTGGTGTAGGCTTCGACGTTCAGGCCGCGCGATTGGAGCCAGGACGCCAATTGCACGGCATCGCGGACCGTGAGGGTGTAGACGATGCCGTGACCCGGCAAGGTCGACACTTGAGCCGCAAGCCACGCCATCCGCTCGGATTGTCGCGGCAGGCGGATAGTCTGGAGGAGCAGCGACGGACGGTTGAGGTCGCCGCGCGAGACCTTGAGGTTGGGTCCCAGCACCCTTTCCAGGTCGTCCATCACGCGGTTGTTGGCCGTGGCCGTGGTCGCCAGCAGTCGGAGGTTCGGCGGCAGAGTCCGCACAATCCGTTCGAGCAAGCGATAGTGCGGACGGAAATCGTGGCCCCAATCCGATATGCAATGCGCCTCGTCGATCACCAGAAATGCGATCCGCTCGGCAATACGCGCCAATACCCCGGTGCGAAAACGCTCGTTGGCCAGGCGTTCGGGCGAGATCAGCAAAATGTCTATTTCGTTGTCGCAGATCGATGTCTCGATGCTTGCCCAGTCGTCCACGTTTTCGGAGTTGATGGTGACCGCGCGTACGCCCATGCGCTCGGCCGCCGCCACCTGGTTTCGCATCAACGCCAATAGAGGCGATACCAGCAGGGTTGGACCGGCGCCCGCTTCGCGGAGAAGTTTAGTGGCGATGAAATAGACAAAGCTCTTGCCCCAGCCGGTCTTCTGAACCAGCAGAAGGCGTCCGCGGCCCTCGACGACGTGCTGGATGGCGTCTTCCTGGCCTTCGCGGAAGACGGCGTCCGTCCGGCCGGTACCCAAGTGGAGCAGTTCCAGCAATCTTGGCGTCGCGCAAATCATGTGTCTGCCTCTTTAGCGGCTTGTCCGGTGTTGGTGCGTTGCCCCCTCACAAAGACGCTGATGCCGGTTCTTGATTGAACACGCTGTGTGCCATACACTAATAATATTGTGCAACTAAACTCAATCTCAAGCGCCTTGCACAGCTTGAAATGTGGGGTATACAGACAATTCTCCCTATTGAACGGGATTCGTGCGGCAGCCGTGCGCACATTCCAGGCTCTTCCTCCAGGCTTTGGCCTACGCCGGTTCAGGTTTGCATCCGCGTCTTTTTGCGGGATGCAAACCTGAACGGCTCGCACCATAAGCATGCGGATTCAATCCTGATCCGGTCTAGAGCTTGAGGGTTTGCCGCAAGCGCTGTTTCAGGCTAACATAGCGCCGAGGGATTCCTTGTAAGACGGTAACAAGTTACTGGCGTTCACAAGCGGGCACACGATGAATACGCGAACATTCGAGAAGCCGTCCAGGCCTGTATTCAGTCGAGGCGTATGGTCCAGCCGCCATTCCGTTTGATCGACGTGGAGGAAGCGATGAAATTCAGTGTCACCATTGACCGAGATGAAGACGGAGTATGGATCGTGGAGTGCCCTTCGATTCCGGGCTGCGTCAGCCAAGGCGCGACCCGCAATGAAGCGCTCGATAACATCCACGAAGCGATCCGCCTTTGCCTTGAGGTGCGTGCGGAACGCGGGCTGCCATTGACGGTGGAAACACGCCAAGTAGAGGTCTCTATCTGATGCCTCCGCTGCCAACGCTGCGTGACCGCGAAGTTGTTGCCGTGTTTGAGCGATTGGGGTGGGGCATCGCCCGGCAACAAGGCAGCCATATCATTATGACAAAGGAGGGTTGCGTCGCCACCCTCGCCATTCCTGCGCACGGAGAAGTTGCCAAAGGTACACTGCGAAGCCTGATTCGCGCTGCGGACCTCACAGTCCAAGAATTTCTTACGACGTATGAGTCGCTCTGACTCCCGCACGATATCGTCCCCTCTTCGCCGTCTCCTGGCGACGGGGGGCTTCCATTGAGCAGGTCGGTTTGAACGCATGGGGGAACTCAAGAGGTGGGTGATTTCAAAAGCGGAGCCAAGAGTGCCGGCCTGATTGTGTTCCTCACGTTGCTTTGCGGCGGAATAGCCCTGGCTGATGACGGCATTCTGGACCCGTGGGTTGTGCTTCCGGCGCCAAGGTATGTCGACTACGGGGCGAAGGACGCGTTTGTACCGCTAAAGAACGTGGCGGTGGTTCGCAAGGCGGGTAGCCCTTATCAGACGCTTCGGAACGCACAGGGCGAACTCGAGCCCGGCAGTACCGTTATCGAAGAGGAACTCATCGCCATCCTCAAGGATCAGGGCGTGACGCCGCAGTCCGTGGCCGATACGCCCGAGGCTTGCGCGCCCTTTGATACGCTCATCTTACTGGGGCCGCCGAGCGGGAATGCGCAGACGGCGGATTGGTTTGCCCCCCTGGGTCTGTCCTTTGAGAAATGGAAGGATCCCCGCACGCCCGAGGAGACCTTCACGGACTGGCCAAGCCTGGGGCCGGAAGGGTACGTGCTCAAAGTCGGCGCTGCGGAAGGCAAGACCGTCATCATCCTCGCCGGGTACGATTTCGACGACGCCCGCAAGACCACGCGCTGCGCGGGAACCTTCTATGCCCTCCAGTCCTTCAGGCAACTGCTCGTAAAGGAAGGCGATGCCCTCAAAGCCAAGGCCGCCGAGATCCTTGATAAGCCCCTCCTAGCGGTTCGCGGCTGCTACAGCGGATTCGATCCCGACGAGAAGCTGCAGGAGCGCTGCATCGACTTCATGGGGCAGATGAAGGCGAACCAGAACATTTACTGGTACGGCAATAGCCTGGGCGCCTACAACGTCGAGGCCGCCTCCAAGTTCCGTTATCCCTGGAGGCCGGAACAGCTCGACGTCTTCCGGCGCATGGGCCGGCTCTGCCGGGAACGTTTCATCAGTCTGGTGTTTTGCATGAACGCCGACCACTACAACTCCGAGTGGGCCGCGGCGAAGAGCTTCGACGGGTCGCGCAAAGACCCGCTTCATTACAAGCCGGACCATCCCGTTGAGCCGGAGATCCAGGCCCTGTGGAAGGACCTCGGCGTCGAGGTGATGAACGATGTCGACATCCTCGCCGCCAAGTTCCGCCAGCTCAGCGAGGCCGTGCCCGGCGCCATGCTCCAGATCATGAACGAAGACGACGTTTTCGGACTGGTTCACGAGGAGGACAAGCAGTTCTTCGCCACCGCCACCGGCGATCCCGTGAAGGACGCGGTCAATTACGGAAAGGCGCGCGCGCAATTCCTCATCGCGCTGCACACGCGGATAAAGGAACTCGTTCCGGATTATCCGGGGCTCATGCCGGCATGCCCGCCCGGCAGCATTGCTTATCAGTTTGTCCTGGAAAGCAACGAGCAGCACTCGCAAGACTTCATGCAGTCCATGGGCGCGAGCCTCAAGGAGGCGGGACTTCAAGACGCGATGCCGCTCATCACCACCGGCGGCGGCACGGCGGCCGAAGTCGTCGCGGCGAAGCAGATTGACGATTTCCGAAACTGGAGCGCGGGCGCACCGGTCATCGTTTGCGACAACAACTTCCCGTATGGATTTCACATCGGCGCGTACGAGATCGACAAGACGGGCCCGCGCCTTCCCTATCAGACGAACCCCGACTATCCCGCCGGCTACCGCGATCCCGAACTCTACAAGCGCCTGCTCGGCATTCACTGGAACGGCATCAACGATCAGCACGTCCTCGGCTGGTGCCAGGCGCAGTACATGTGGAACATGGGCGCTCTCGACCGAACCACCCTGAACGCCCTCGCCACGCGCAAAGTGAGCTCCGCGGAAGCCTATCCGCTCGTGAAGTCTTTTTACGAAGAGTTCGACAGCCCGGCCTGTTACCTGCCGGACTGCCAGCCGCCGATACACACGCTCGTCGTGAGCGACGGCCTGGCCTTCCGGGGCGAGCAGGTCTACGGCTGGCAATACAACATCCAATATACCGACGACCGTCGCCTGGAAGCCCAGCGCCTCCGCGCCAAGCTCGCCGATCTCAGGCCTCGGCTCGAGAAGAGCTGGGACTCGCCGTTCGAGCGGGACGCTTCGATAAAGGCCCTGGGCGACCGCGCCTATGCCTTCGCCACGGTCTATCTGGCCCACGGCTACCTCGCAGGCTGGGAAGGGCGCACGCCGGAAGACTTCCTCGAGGGTACAGCCCTGCGCGATTTGTTGCTCGACGCGGAGGATATTCAACAGCGTTTCTTTGGCGGGCCGAGCGAGTCTCCGGGAGGAATCTTCGTGGACCGCGCCGACTATACGAGCACATTGCACTTCTTCTACACGGACGGAAAGATGGCCCCTTCGCCCGATAGCCCGTCGAAGGCTGAGCGCTACACCGACCTCTGGGAAAAGGGACTGCGGAATACGTTTTTCTCGCAAGTATCGGCGGTTTCTATCGGCGAAACGCCCGACGGAGACGAGCGCCTCGCGGGCGCCTGGGGGCCATCGCAAGAAGCGAACGGCGAGCGCTACCGCACGGCGACCTGCGATGCGTCCCTGTCGTTCGACAGGCCGCTCGAACGACCTGTGCTCGTGCGGCTAAGGATAGCTTCGGCGACAGACGCGCTGACCGACAACACGCCGGTCTCACTGGAAGCCGGTGGCGTCGTTCACAGCACCGTGGTCTGCAAGGCGCGATGGATTACGTGGCAAATCCCCGGCGAAGGCCCGATCGATCGCCTGACCATCAAGAGCGAAGAACCGGTGCGCGTATACGCCGCCGAAGTCTACACTCGTAACTCCCCTTTGTAAGGGGAGTTCTTGAATTGCATTGAAGACTCCCCTCACAAAGGGGATCTACACACCCATATTGAAAGGTTGACTGATGCCGGAGCATAGCGTGCCTACAAACAACCACTCCGACCGCCTGTCCTGGTGGAAAGACGCCAGATTCGGCATGTTCATCCACTGGGGCCCGTACGCCATCCCCGGACGCGGCGAGTGGATCTATTACCAGGAGCACTTCGAGCAGGACGAGTACGCGCGCCTCGCGGACCAGTTCAACCCGCAGCGCTACAACCCCGCGGAATGGATAGCCGTCGCGCAAGACGCCGGCATGAAATACGCCGTCCTCACCACGCGTCATCACGACGGATTCTGTCTTTACGACAGTCACGTCTCCGATTTCACGGCCCCGAAGACCGCCGCCAAACGCGACCTCGTCGCCGAATACGTTGACGCATGCCGCGCCGCCGGAATGCCGGTCGGATTGTATTATTCACTCGTGGACTGGCGTTTTCCCGGCCAGCTTCCGCACCTTCCCCGAAAAGACGACGCCGTCTACGCGCCCATGGTCGAACAGGCCCACGCCCAAGTGCGCGAACTCCTCACCCAATACGGCAAGATCGATATCCTCTGGTTTGACGGCAACTTCCCCCCGGGCAGCTGGCGCGCCGACGAGCTAGTCGACATGATCCGCGAGCTCCAGCCGGACATCCTGATCAACAACCGCACGGGCCATCCCGGCGATTTCGGCACGCCCGAAAACGTCGTTATCCCCGAAGGCCGCCCCTGGGAAGCCTGTTACACCATGAACGATTCCTGGGGCTACACCCCCCACGACTACAACTACAAATCCGTCGCCGAAATCCTGCGACTGCTCGTATCCTGCGTGGCGCGCGACGGCAACCTGCTCCTCAACGTCGGCCCAGACCCCGACGGCCGAATCCCCCAGCAGTCCCTCGATCGCCTCAAAGCCGTCGGACAATGGATGCGCACCAACGGCGCCGCCATCTACGGCGCGGGCTCCTCGCCCGTCATCGCGCCCGCCTTGGGCTGGTCCACCCGCGCCGGCGACAAGGTATTCCTCCCCATCCAGCGCTGGAGCGGCCCCACATTGCCCTTCGCCTGGTGCGGCAGCCAAGTCCGCGCCGCCCGCATCCTCGCCACCGGCCAGGAGGCCCGCATCGAGCAGCGCGGCGACCGCGTCTGGCTCCACGACCTGCCCTTATCTCCTCCCGATCCCGACCTCACAGTAATCGAACTGACCTTCGACGGCCCCATCCAACCCAACGACCCCCCCTACACCCTATAGGGGAAAACAGGGACTGTTCCGTTTTCCATAGCCGGCAAAGACGCAGTCCAGGGTTTGCGCTGCCTGGAGCGCCATTAACGTGGGCATACCCAACACGGAAAACGGAAACTGTCCCTGCTTTCCGCCCCTAATCCACCTGCGTCAGCTTGCTGATGGTCAGCCCTTCGACCTTGCCGTCGATGGCCGCGCCCAGCGCCGCAAAATGCGGTGTGGCCATGTGCCTGTCCAGGTGTCCCGCGCTTTCCCATTTCTCGAGCATCACAAACGCCGCCGGATTGTCCGTATCCCGGAACAGGTTATACGCAATGCACCCCTCTTCCTTCCGCGTAGGCTCAAGAATCTCAAGCAACGCACCATGCACCGCCTCCACCGAATCCTTCTTCGCCACAATCCGCGCCACCACGGTCAATCCAGACATTACAGCTTTCCTCCCTCGTTGAGATATGAAGACCCTTTTATCAGGAAACAGATCCAATGACAATTGTAACGGTCACCTTGCTGAGGGTATGTTGGAGCCTGTTGTCAATACAAGGCGCAGGGAGAACCGACTTGAGTGCATTCATTCATCCGCCGATGTGGCTGGCCTTGGGCTTTGCATTGTGTGCTATCGAGGGAGGCGCGGAAGACGCACAAGCCTTCCCCGGCGTGAAGTCGTCCTGGAACGAATTTGGCCGCTACGATTTTGAAGTCGATGGCTGCAAAACCCTTGTCGTCGTGCCCAAAGAAGCGGCCCCCGGAAACCCCTGGATCTGGCGTGCCGAATTCTTCGACGTTGCCCCCGAAGTGGACCTCGCGCTGGTCAAGAGGGGCTTCCACCTCGTCTACATGAACGTCGGCAACACCTTCGGTTGCCCCTCGGCCATGGCGCACTTCACCGCCTTCCACAAGTTTCTCACCGAAGAGCACAACCTCTCGAAGAAACCGGTGCTCGAAGGCCTCAGCCGCGGCGGACTTTACATCTACTACTGGGCCGCCTCAAATACCGGCAAAGTCTCCTGCCTCTTCGGCGACAACCCCGTATGCGACTTCAAAAGCTGGCCCGGCGGCAAAGGCAACGGTCCCGGCAGCCCCGACGATTGGAAGGCGCTCCAGCAATGCTACGGCTTCGTCTCCGAGGCCGAAGCACTCGCCTACGGCAAGAACCCCATCGACAACCTGAAACCCCTCGCCGACGCCCGGATCCCCATCATCCACATCTGCGGCGACGCCGACGAGGTCGTTCCCTATCCCGAGAACACCGCCATCCTCAAAGACCGCTACGAAAAACTCGGCGGCGAAATCGTCGTCATCATCAAGAAAGGCCTCAAGCACCACCCCCACGGCCTCGAAGACCCCACCCCTGTAGTCAATTTCATCCTCAAGAACACCCCCGCCCCCGAAAACAATTAACCCGCGCGCAAGGCCTCTTCACCCCTCTCCACCTGGAAGAGGGCCGGGGTGAGGGAGGCTTACTGTCCATCAAGTCCATCTCGTCCATATGGTCCATCGCCCCAAGCAAGACGCCCGGCACAGAGGCCGGGCGCTACCGCAACTTGTCATCCTGAGCGCAGCGAAGGATCTAATCACTCCCACAACTCGTCGGTTTCGGTATGATTAGATCCTTCGCTGCGCTCAGGATGACAAAGAAGTATGGTCTTTCAAGGAAATTGTGGGTGCCACCTTCAAGCGAAGCTTGTGGGTGCGGGCACGCCAATGACTCGACAGACCACCCTGACCCACAAGTCGCGTTTCGCCCCGGCTAATACTTCCCCCGCGCGCGAAACCGGCTCACCTGAACCTTCTCCGGCAAACCGCGAATCTGTGTCCAATACTCCTCGCGCACGTCCTCGTCGATCTCACAGTCGGTGTTGTACAGCGCGTCGCGCCCATCCTTCCGGCAGCCCGAGATCCAGTACTGCTCGTCGGTCGCCTCGTCGGCATAGTTCGCCTTGTAGCCGTGTCCGCCGAGCCGGTAGAACGTCTTCCCGCCGTAATGGATCGACTTTCCCGACTTCGAAAAGGTCACACGCCCGATTCGCGCCGGACCGGACAAGTCTTCCTTCTTCTCAATCCACATGATTCGCGTGTTCTTCATCGCATACTCCCCCTATACAGGCTCGTATGCGCACTCTTTACGCCATCTGCGAAGAAAGATCGTCCCAGACGATCCCCATCCGGCCGGCCGCGTAGCCAATCTCGTTCAACCGGTCTCCATACACCATCAACCAATGCGAATCCCGAACCTCGCTGAGCAGCTTCTTCCAATTCCCGTCGAGCCGCACGTCCTGCTGCGACCGGCAGATCTCATAGAACGGATTGTCTTCCACGGTCCCGCGCAGCCCGACCCAGCGCCCCTTCGTATACTCGCAATTGACAAACGTCACCTGCTGCCCCTTGGGCATCTCCACTTTCGGCGCCGCCCCGAAATCCGATTCATAATGCGTAACGAGCCGCACCGGCTCATACCGATCCCCGTTCATCCGCCGCGGCCCCGTGCAATGCGCGCACGTCACCACGCCGTTGTGCGGGAACGTCGAATTGTGCATGAACACCGGATACCCGCAGAGGTGATAAAGCATGATCCCCGCCGGTATCACCACAAAATCCGACTCGCAGAACGCCAGCAGACCTTCGTCGTTGAGCAGGCTCAACGTCAGGCACGCCGTGGTCTTCGACATCGGCAGGATCGTCGACATGCAGCTCTTGATCGTGAACGCGTCCGCATTGTGTTCCGCCATCAGGTCCTTGAACAGCCCATACAACACAAACGCGTTAACGACAAACGAGCGCTCCGTCTCCAACGTCGTGCCCGCAATCCGCAGATAGCGATCGGTCCATTCGTTCGCCCGCGCCACCTGCCCCGCATCGTTCAGCGCCGATGCAATCCGCGGTCCAAACCCGTCATAGCCGACGTCGATCAGTTCCATCCCATACTTGCTCTTGGCGATATCCGGCGCATCCTGCGCATACTTGCCCCACACCCCGCCCAACGCCACCACGCGCGCGCCCATCGTGTTGCGCACCGCATACAACGCCCGCAGCCGCCACAGCAACTCATCCAGGTCGTCCACCACCACGTCGTGCACCGACAAGCTCGGCGCAGTGCCCTCCCCGCGCGCCTCCTCGAAGTCCGGTCGGTCCGTCCGCAGGTACTGCACGCTCAACGCCTCGTACCAGTAATACACCGGCCCTGACTTGTGCCGGACGAAGATCAACCCGTTCCGCGCCGGAATACACGCCCTCAACAAATCCCCGCCGCCCGTCGCCGGATAGACACTGGTCGCATCCGCCGCCGCAACCTTCGCGGCCTCTG
>JAVEWL010000799.1:0-2884 GCA_034004565.1 FCB group bacterium
TCACGTCCGGCGACGCGTCCATTGGCGGCGCCGCCTCGAGCAATGTGCGCATCTGGGCGCCGAGGGCCGCCTTGTCGTCCGGGTACCAGCGGCCGGGGATCGTCGTCTTCAGTACGCGCCGCTGCTTCGCGGGCGGTGGTGCAGGTGGCGGTGTTCCTGCCGGTTCCGCGTCTGCCGTCGGCGCGCGGCCGCAAGAGGCCGACACCCAGGCAGCCAGCACCAGCGCCGACCAGCGTGCCGCTGCGCGCGTTAAGTCACCCCGCCTGCGTCGAGGAGGAGCCGTCAAAAGCGCGCGCAAGCGCGCGCATACAAAACTCGGGTGCGATTTTACCGGCATTTCCATAGCCTTGTCCTCGCTCCCGGTCTGCCGTTTCACGATCAGCCCTTCCAGATGCCAGGTTGGCCCGTATTGCGCAACGGCCGCAGCGGCCCGGGATAACGCAGCGGCGTTTCGGGCACGGCCGCGGCGCACACGCCCCGCCCCACGGCGGCCGCGGCGGCGGCCAGCAGCAGTGTCCGCAGGAAGGCTCGACGCGTCAGGTCCATACGCCGTAGATTTCCCTGCCGCAGCCGGGGCAGCGTCCCGACTGCAGATGATTCTCAATGACGTGGAAGCCGCTGCGGGCGACCAGCAGCCGCCGGCAGCCGGGGCAGTAGGTGTTCTGCCCCTGGGCGCTCCGCACATTGCCCACGTAGACGAAGTCGAGTCCCTCCGCCATGGCG
Source organism: FCB group bacterium (assembly GCA_034004565.1). Taxonomy (GTDB): domain Bacteria; phylum Hydrogenedentota; class Hydrogenedentia; order Hydrogenedentales; family SLHB01; genus JAVEWL01. The sequence goes on from JAVEWL010000799.1 coordinate 724, forward strand.
ATCTCGCGCGCCTGTTCCAGCTTGGCCTCCGAGGTGGGCGGCAGGTGGCGCATCTTGTACTGCGGATGGAATCCTGAAAAATGCAGGGGAATCTCGCGGCCGAGGTTTTCCTTCACCCAGCGCGCCAGTGCGCGCAGTTGTTCCGGCTTGTCGTTGAGCGTGGGGATCACGAGGTTGACCACCTCCAGGTGGACGCCGCGCTCGCGGGTCAGCACGAGCGTGTCGAGCACAGGCTGCAAGGTCGCCGAACAGACCTCGCGGTAGAAGTCGTCGGAGAGCGCCTTGAGGTCGATGTTCGCGGCGTCGATGTACTCCAGGAGGTTCAGCCAGGGCCCGCGGCACACATAGCCCGCCGTCACGAGCTGGTTGCGGATGCCCTGTTCGCGCGCGAGGCGCGCCGTGTCGCGGACGTACTCGAAGAAGACGACGGGATCCGTGTAGGTGTAGGCCAGCGACTGGCAATCATGCCGCCGCGCCAGCTCGACCAGGGAGGCCGGCGGGCAACTGGCGGCCTCGGTGTCCTCCGGTTCAGCCTGCGAGATCTCCCAGTTCTGGCAGTTGAGGCAGTGCAGGTTGCATCCGGCGGTGGCCAGCGAGAGCGACCGGCTGCCCGGAAGGAAATGAAAGAAGGGCTTCTTCTCGACGGGATCGGCATGCACGGCGCACGGGTGGCCGTAGACCACGCTCCGCAGGCGGCCGTCGAGGTTGATCCTCACGCGGCACTCCCCTCGCCCGCCGGTAGGGATGCGGCACTTCCGCGGACAGAGCTCGCACTGGACAGTCAATGGCGGTACCCCTTCAAAAGAGGCCGGCCCGTCTGGCGGCTCCTGCGCGAGTTCCGAACCAGGCGAGCCGGCGAGACCGGCAGGCAGGCCTTGTTCGCAGGGGGTTGAGGCCTCGTGTCCTGCGCATTGGGAATCACGTTCCCATCAGCCTGCCATACCAGTCTTCCCCAACGAAGAAATTATGGCATTTCAGACGCCGGTTTGTCAACAAGAACGAATCGTGTCCCGTGACGATGCGCACCCCGGCCGCGCGCAGGCGACGAATCCGCTCCAGCGTCGCGCATGCGGCTGGCCTAGACTGACTTGTGAAGAGCCGAGGTATCGACCTTGTTGACCGGGTTCTCGCTGTAGACGGTCTCGACGACAGGATCCTGATTCCAGCAGTCGGTTTTCTGCGGCGGAACGGTCGGACAGGCCCAGCGGACCGCGTTGCCGAGAACCTTGACGATCTCGGGCTGGTTGTATATCGGAAAGGTCTCGTGTCCGGGCGAGAAATAGAAGATCTTGCCGGCGCCGCGCTTGAACGTCACGCCGCTGCGGAAGACGTTGCCGCCTTCGTACCACGAGATGAAGACAACCTGTCCGTCGTCCGGAATACCGAAGGGCTCGCCGTACATCTCGGTGTGCGGAACGACGAATGAGAGGGGGACGTCCTTGGCGATAGGGTGCGAGGGATCGACAACCCAGAGGCGCTCTTTCTCGCCGACCTCGCGCCAACGGAGCGAGCAGGAGGTGCCGAGCATGCGGCGGAAAATCTTCGAATAGTGACCGGAGTGAAGAACGATCAGACCCATGCCCGATAGAATGCGGTACTGAATCTTCGTGACGAGCTCGTCCGAGACCTTCCCGTGGGCGCAGTGTCCCCACCACATCAACACATCGGTGTTGTTGAGAACGTCGTCGGGAAGTCCCTGCTCGGGCATGTCCAGCGATACGGACTTGATCTCGAAGTCGTCCGCCGCGAGATTGCGGCCCAGCACGTTGTGGATTCCATCGGGATAGAAGCTCCTGATCAAATCGCCGAAAGCGCCCTCGGCCTTCTCGTGCACGTTTTCGTTCCAAATTGTAAGACGGATTTTGCTCACAAAAAACTCCTGAAGTTAGTACAAAAACTATAAAATTACGGATACATCGCGCGCTGTCAATACGAAACAGGGCAACACGAGTAATCGGTTAGCGGCCCGCACGGCTTCGCCGCGAACAAACCATCTGGTAACTGTGACAAAATGTCCAAGTTATAGGCAAGCGGCCAGGGGGGGCGATGCATGCGCATCGAGAGGCGGGCAAAATGTGAAAGGCTTGCCTCTTCGTTGACGACGGGGCTGAAGCCCCTCCCTCGCTTCCGCCTGAAGGCGGGACTCTGGCGAAGAGGTCTG
>JAVEWL010000075.1:0-13211 GCA_034004565.1 FCB group bacterium
GTGCTTGGCCATGCCGACGGCCGTGATGACGGAGTCCAGCGAGAAGACAAGGTCCAGCAGCAGGATCTGGATAATGGCGGAGCGAAACGTTGCGGCGACTCGCTGGGGGCCCGTGGTGTCGTAGTTACCCTCGAGGCGCTCGTGCATTTCAAAGGTCGCCTTGGCGATAAGGAACAAGCCTCCGCCTATCAGGATAAGGTCCTTGCCGGAGATCTCGTTGCCGAACACGGAGAACCACGGTTCGGTGAGGCCCATGATGGCGCTGATAAACAGCAGCAAGACGATGCGCATAATCATGGCCAGGCTCAGACCGAGCCGGCGCGCGCGGTCCTGCTGGCTCGGGTCGAGCTTCGCGACCAGGATCGAGATGAACACGACGTTGTCGATGCCGAGGACAATTTCGAGGGCGGTGAGGGTAAGGAGGGCGGCGAGGCCTTCCGTGGTGAGAATCGCGGTCCAACTACTCAGCGTAAGGAGGTCATGCACTTTCCATTGTCTCCTGAGTTATTCCGCAAGAAATGGAATGTTGGGCGCCGGATTATAGCACACGCCCGTGTTGTGATATCCTTTCGTGAAGGAGGGGCCACAGCATGCGATCTGGGTGGATATTGGGATTTCTCGGCGTTCTTGTGCTGGCCGTCGGCGCGGGTAGCGCGGTTCGCGTGCGGCACCCGGTGGCGAACGGCCTCTACTATCCCGCAGAACCTCGGAAGCTTCTTGCGGCGGTCAACCAGTACATGGACGAGGCCAAGACGCCGGAGTTGCCGGGGCGGTATATGGGCTGCATTGCCCCCCACTCCGCGTATCCGTTTTGCGGCGCCGCGATGGGCCATGCGTTCCGCCCGCTGAAACCCGGGCAATACGATCGAGTGATCGTTCTCGCGTCGTCGCATTTTGCGGAGTTCGAGGGTTGTTCCATTCCGGCGGTTCAGTACTACCGAACGCCGCTTGGCGACGTCGAACTGGATGGCCCCGCCATCGGCCGCCTTCAATGGTGCCCCTTGATTGATACGCGTTCGGTCACGAGCAAGGGCGTGAAGTATTATTCTGACGGCACCTCGCGGTATCCGCTGCACGAGGTTGAATACTCGATCGAAGTAATCCTCCCCTTTCTCCAGGCGCGCCTCGGACATTTTCGTCTCGTGCCGCTCATTGTGGGAAACTTCGAAGGGCGGGAGGGCGAGATCAATGAGATGTCGCTGCGTGCGGCCGCCGAGGCGCTGCGCGAGATCATCGACGACCGCACCTTTGTGGTGGCGAGCTCCGATTTGACCCACTTCGGCAGCGCATACGGGTATCAACCCTTCAGCGAGGACATTCCCAACCAGATTGAAGGCCTGGACACGCAGTGCATCGACATCCTGATGCACCGCGACTATACCGGGTTCCGCGAATTCCTGAGCAACACCGAGGATCGCATTTGCGGCGTGTACGTGCTGGAACTTTTCCTTCAGCTCATGTCGCGCGATACGCAAGGGGTCTTGCTGGACTATCGCACGTCGAGCCAGGTGACGGGCGACCCGCAGACCTCGGTGAGCTACGCGGCCATCGCCTTCTTCGATCGCACATTGGCCCCGCCCGAAGAGAAAACCTATCGCGCGCCGAAACACGTGGGACCGCCGCCGGACGCCGCCGCCCAGGCTCCGCCCCCGCCGTTGATGCCCAGTCAGAGCATTCCGCCGGCTCCCCCGGCAAAGGTGGAAAAGGAACCCAGGAAGAAAGGGCTGATTCCGTGGTTCGGCAAGGACGAGAAATAGCGCTCGACGCGAGCGAGCATTTCCTTGGCTCCGACGAGGAAGGCCTTCTGCTTCGCATCGCGCACGATTCGCTCGTGGAAGCCGTGACGAACGCGAAGCTGCCCGAGTTGTCGCCGTATCCGCTTACCGAGTCGCTGAAGGAAAAGCACGGCGCGTTTGTAACCTTGCGTTCGCACGGCAAGCTCCGCGGCTGCGTCGGCTATATTTCGAATTGCGAGCCGTTGGCTTTGGTCGTGCGGGACAACGCCTACAACGCGGCGTTGCGCGACACCCGTTTCACCCCGGTCCGGCCGTCCGAATTATCGAGCATTGTTGTCGAGATCTCCGCTTTGACAACCGGCGACAGTCCGGAAACGCCCTTCAGACGAGTCCATTCGCCCAGCGAGATCAAGATTGGACGCGACGGCGTGTATGTTGAGCGTCCTCCCCTTCGAGGCGGACTGCTACTGCCGCAAGTGGCCGCGGAGGAGGGTTGGACCGCCGAGGAGTTCCTCACGATGACGTGCAGGAAGGCGGGGTATCCTTCTAGCGCATGGCGCGATGCCGACACCCGGCTGTACCGCTTCAGCGCCCAGGTGTTCAGCGACGAGGACTACGTCTGAATTACTCCCCGCCCAGGGCGGGCATTGCGCCTTTGAGCACGCCCACAAGCCTGCTGGAGGCGCGTCCCGCAGTGTCGAGGACGTGGCCGTGCGTGAGGACTTGCGGCGCGAGGCAGGAATTGGTGATGCAGGAGACGGCGGCCGTGCGCAGGCCCAACTCTTTCGCGCGCAGCATTTCGGGTGCGGTACTCATGCCCACCGCCCCGGCGCCGATGCGCAGCAGGGCCTGAATCTCCGCGCGCGTCTCGTACGAGGGACCGTGCATCCAGATATACGCGCCGGAGCAATCACACCCTGGAACGAGAGTATCCACCGCAATCGACGCGGGTTGCCCGGACCATGCTTTGCAGGGCCAGGTGAGCACGCGGTCCACCGACATCAGCGAGCCCGGTTCCTGCGCAGGCAGCAGTCCGCCCGCGGCGTTCGTGAAGACGACCGTCTCGGCGCCGAACGCCCGGAGCGCGTCCACGGTGCGCATGACGCTCTCGATGTCGCAACCTTCGTACACATGTCTGCGGCCGCTTTGCAGTATGACTGGAATAGGGCCGCACCATCCTGCGATGAATTGTCCCGAGTGGCCGGGCACCCCGGCGGCGGATAGTCCCGGGATTTCATCGAAGGACGTGACGCCGTCGATGCGTGTGAACAGCGTCCGCAGGTCAATGCCGGAGCCCGCCACCACGGCGACGGGGCGCGGCATCAGGATTCCCAGCCGGCCGGGAAGAAGAGGCTTGCGTACAACTGGAGGGCATAGCGGTCGCTCATACCGGCGATGAAGTCAACGGTGCGCCGCTCCATTGAATCGTTGGGATCGCCCCCGGCGCTTTCCGCCGTCGGGTGCGTGAGCAGGTGGGAATAGAGCTCGCGGAGGAGCTTCTTTGCCTTTTCGATCTCGCGATTGATGGTGGCGCAAGGATAAAGGTTCGCGTACAGGTACGAGCGCAGTTCCCATGTGGCTTTGCGCACCTCCGGCAGCATGTCGATGCGCCCGTCCTGGCTGCCTTTGATGAGGCCGACCACCATCGTGTTGATTCGCTCGGAGGAGGTCTTGCCCAGGACCTGGATGGGCCCGGCGGGCAAGTCGTTCATGGTGATGACGTGGGCGCGAAGGGCATCGTCGATGTCGTGGTTGATGTAGGCGATGGCGTCGCAGATGCTCAGCACCTCGCCCTCACAGGTACTGGCGCTCTTTACACGCTTGCCCATGAGAATCGCCTTCCCGCGCGAATGGTTCAGGATGCCGTCGCGTACTTCGAAGGTGAGGTTAAGTCCCTGCCCGTGGCGCGTGCTTTCGAGCTTCTCGACGATCCGCAGACTCTGCTCAAAATGGTGGAAGCCCGGCGCAAAGACCTCGTTCAGGACGAACTCGCCCGCGTGCCCGAACGGCGTGTGGCCCAGGTCGTGCCCCAGGGCGATGGCTTCGGTCAGATCTTCGTTGAGGTACAGGGCCCGCGCGGCGGTGCGCGCGATTTGGGCCACTTCGAGCGTGTGGGTCAGGCGCGTACGATAGTGATCGCCTTCCGGCGCGAGGAACACCTGCGTCTTGTGTTTGAGCCGGCGGAAGGCCTTCGAATGCAGGATGCGATCGCGGTCTCGCTGGAAGGCCGTCCGGTAGTCGTGCTCCTCTTCCGGATGATCGCGTCCGCGCGATTCGCTCGCGAGGCAGGCGTAAGGACTGAGGGTTCGGCGTTCGCGCTCTTCGAGTTGTTCGCGTAGCGTCACGGCGGGCTCATTTGCCCTTGAGCAGGCGTCGGCCCAATTCGGGCGGGAGCCCGGATTGCATGATCTTACGAACGGTGGTGTCGATGTCGTACTGGACGCGGCAGAATTCGAAGGCGAGCTTGTCGGTATCGAAGAGGCCAAAGGCGGCCCGGTTGTCGCGGTCGCGCGGTTGCCCCACGGCGCCGGGGTTGATGAGGTACCGGTTCATATTATTGAGCTGGTACACGTTCGTGCTGCCGATGGGCGGCACGGAACCGGTCTGACCGAAAAACGAGGGTTTGTGGCTGTGGCCGAAGAAGCAGATTTTGGCGTCGCGGCCGTTCATGTAGTCCATCTGGCGCATGGCGTCGAGCCAATCGATAATGTACTCGTCCCGGCTTCCCGGCGAGCCGTGCACGCCAATGCAGCAGCAATTGAAGCTGATACGTTCGGGGGCGGTCGCCAGCCATCGTTTGTTGTCGTCGCGAAGCAGTTCGAATTGCCATTCGATGGCCTTCTTGGCCGCGTCGCGAAAGAACCACGGGTCCTCGAGCCCGCACACGGCGGCGTCGTGGTTGCCCATCACCGTCGGAATCTGGCGCTCGCGCACCAAATCCACCACTTCGTTCGGATTGGCATTGTATCCGGTCAAGTCGCCGAGGCAGACAATCTTGTCGGCTTTTCTACGGTCAATTTCCTTCAAGACGGCCTGGGTAGCCTCCAGGTTGGCATGAAGGTCCGCTATGATTGCAATGAGCATTTAAAGCGTCCTGGTACCTCTCTGTGTTACAGAATTAATCAATATGTTGCTTGCCGTTGAACAAGGCTGTGCGCACTAAAAATCCAATTCCTGGCTCGTCGGCGCTTCTCCTCGCGCGGACTTGTCCAGGATTCGTCGCAATTGAATCATCTTCTTTTTCGCGTGGGCGTTCTCGGGATCCGCCTTCAATACTTTCTGCATCCATTCCAGCGCCATGGCGAACTCGCGCCGTTTTACGTGCTGTACGCCGATGTTGTACTGGGACGCGAGGATCTTCCGGCGGATGCGGCTCGACTGCGGGAACATCTTCTGTGCCGCCTGGTACTTTTCGAGCGCGGCGAGGTAATTGCGGGTCTCGAAATCAAAGTCGCCCAGTGTCTCTTCCTGGCTGAGGTCCGAGCCTTGGGGAGCCTTCATGACCTCGAGTTTCTTGGCGTGCTGGTGGGCTTCGTATTCCTGCGGCGTATAGACGGCGGCCACGGCGGACGATTCGATCAGTATGCTGATATTGTTCGAACCGGGATCGTCCGGAATCATATAGAAGCGGGTGTCGGTGGGTTCGTAGCGGTGCAGCGAACTGCCCCGAATGACCTCTCCGTCCTTGAACTCGACTACCATCTGACTTCCTTCCGGACTCCACTCCCGGTAGCGCAGCGACTTGTCAAAATTCCCGTCAAAACTCTTCACAAAAAACACGGCTTTCAGATCGGTGAACCGGATCGGTGTGGTTTGACCCAGGCCGACTCCGCCTACCTTGTCGGCAATCTCAAGGTGAAACCCATGCTCTTTCGGGTTCAACGCCAAACAATATCCGTAGACAAGCCGTCCATCGCTGAACCGCACCACCAGCCGCTGGCGAATGTGCTTGTGACGCGCCGATTCCTGTTTCTTCGCTTCCTCCAGGCGTTGCGCGATAGGGCGGTAATGGCGCTGACAGTAAAGAACCCCCTCGTGACGCACCATGCATTCCTGGCATCCAAACGCACCGCAGACATGACAATAGCCTACGATGTCGCTGCGAGGATGGAACTGGCACTTCATGGTGCGTCCCTCGTCGCGGCCCTTGGGGCCGGGAATGTGTAGGCAGCGATTCACCTACGAACCAACGGTACCACGCTTTACATGCTCTGTCAAAATGAGAAATCTATATAAGTCCATTGCTTTTCGCAACTTACGTCCGGGCCACGATAGAAGAGCCGTCAACACATCATCGGCGTTAACTCGTAGCGCCGTCAATACATATTCGATAGATAGCTTCCCTTATTCTAGGGAAGAAAGTCAATGAAAGCAAACTCGAAATCATGCACGCGTCTTTGGGCGGCGTACACGAATTGAACTGTGTTTTTCCACCTTCAGAGACTAGAATTCTCCGACACTTACTTGCCACGAAGTCAACCGTTGGGAGCAGCAGCCGTGACAATTGTTTTCGCCTGCATTCTGTTTCTCTTGGCCCCGGCCGTTGCTTCGTCTGACGAGGCTCCTTCCCCGCCCGTGCCGGCCGCAAAACTGGCTCTCAGGCTCGACCGGGGCATTTGCATCGATCGCCAGTTCCGGACGATTCCGCCCGAGCCGGCCATGCGGATCGCTGCGGAAGACATCCGCCTTATCAAATCCATGGGGTTCGAGTTCGTGAAAGTCCTGGTGAATCCGGCGCCCCTGATGGACCAGAACGGCCTGGACGACTCGAAGAAGTGGTACCTGAAAGAACTGGTGGACGTGGCCGCCCATGAAAGCCTGCCCGTGGTGGTGTGCATCCATCCCGAGTGGGAGCGCAAGAAAGTCTTACTGGGAGATCCGCTGGAGTTCAAGAGATTCCTCCATTTCCTCGAGGAAATCGCCGGCTACCTTGCGAAGGGATGGCGGCCCGACCAACTTGCTCTTCAGTTAATGACGGAGCCTATCGCGGAGAAGACGGACTGGAACGAGCTTCAGCCCCGCATGTGGCAAGCGGCAAGGCGGGCAATGCCGGACCACACGCTCATTCTGGCGGGCGACCGGGTGGGCAAGATTGAAGGCCTTCTCACGACCAAACCCGTGAATGATTCGAATGTGATGTATAGTTTCACGTTCTACGATCCCTTCACACTCACCCTGCAGGGCGGCGAATGGATCACGCCGAAAGTGTGGTCCTACCTGGGCTCTATTCCCTACCCTTCCAGCCCGGAGATCGTGGCCGAACGCAAGCAGGCGATTCTTGACAGGATTCCCGCGGACCCGCCCGACTGGCGCCCTTCGGCCGATGGTCTCTTGCGCGAGTATGGCGAGGAACATTGGAACAAGGAGAAGATTGGCGCCTATGTGCACAAGCTTGCGGAGTGGAACGCTGCCAACGGAGGCGGCCTCAGGATATGGTGTGCGGAGTTCGGCTGTTACCAGCGGACGATTAACCCGGAGGATCGCTACCGCTACATTAAGGACGTGCGGGAGTCTTTTGAGGACAACGGTATCGGCTGGGCCTATTGGTCGTACAACGAAACGATGACGGTTATGACGCCGGACCGCACGCCCTTCGGCCGGGCACAAGACCAGACGCCCGATGCGCGAATGCTGGAGATGCTCTTCGGCTCCAAGATGGATGAGTAGACCTCTGATTACTGCACGCCGGTATTGTATTCTAGTTTTAGGCAACACGTTGGCAGAATGCCGGAGACAACCACCCGGCATAAAGTACTAGAGCTTCACATAGTCCGCGGCGGTGCCGGGCTCTACTACCAGCATGCGGGAATCGGGCAGGACTGTCCCCTGCCGCTCGCGCTTCGGCGCGAAGTACCTTGTGTCCATCGTCTGGAGAAAGTGCTCGAGGTGAACTTCGGGGACGAGGTTGACCGTACACTCGCCCCATCCCTTTCCCGAGAGGCGCGCACCCGTCGCACGAGCTTCGCGGGCCGTAGTTATGAGCGAGTCCAGTTCCGGGCAGCCCTGGAAACAGTCGCGAACGCAGCTTTCGTGTGACTCGTTCAACAGGCGGCCGAATTCGCTTGCGTCGTCCGCAAGGAGGGCGTCGCGTCCGAGTTCGACGCGCCGGTACTCGCCGATCTGATGGCGCACCCGGGCCTTCAACGGGAAACCGCCTTTCGGCTCCACGAGGTCACCGAGCCAGCGTTCTCGAATCTTCTTCGGAGTAAGCCCCAGAACGTGCGCGGCCTCGTCGAGGGTGGTCAACTCTTGCGGAAAGGTTCGGTCGCACAGGTCCTTCACCTCGCCGTCGGTCAGGCAGAGATGGCCTTTCCAGAGGTCACCGAGACGGTCCAGCGCGATCTCGTCGCCGAACTCCTCCTGGGCTTTTTTCGTGACCATTTCGCTGATGAGGCGGCAGAGCACCGGCCCGGCTTCGCTTTTGTCAGGCGTGCTGACCAGCGCGTTGCACGTCACTATCACATGCCCTTCGAGCAGCGGCACGCTTTCCACCCGCAATGGAAAGACGTCCACCTTGCACGCCGCATCGGGCTGTCCCGCGAGCAGGGCCGCGAAATCGGCGCCGCCGGAGTGCGGGTGACCTTTGGCCAGAAGGCTTGCGAATTCGAGACGCGAAAGATCTTTTCCCAATTCACGCCCAAGCACGCGCAGGTAGGCCAGGGCACATGCGACGGTCAGGGGAGCCGACCTGTCGAGCCCGCTGTCAACAAGAACCGAGTCATCGCAGAGAATATCCATTCCCGGGAACGTGGTCTGGGCGAAGTGGGCATTCAAGGCTTGCAGGGCGGCGCCGCAGGCAATGCCCACCAAGCTTTTTGTGGGAGGCGCGATCCGCGCCGCGTTGTGGAAGGTGAGATCGGCAATGGAAGCGCCGAATTCGGAAATTCGGACTGTGTCGTCGTCTCGGGGTGCGAAGGCCACCCTGGCGTCGTCGGCGATCGGCACCGAAAGCACCGGGAGGCCGTTGCACTCGATGTGCTCGCCGAGGAGCTTCACAAGTCCTGGCGCCCGCGCGACTGCAATATCTCCTTTGGGAGCGTAGAGCTCCGCGAATTTGAGAACGAGGCCCGAGTATTCCATGACGTCTAATGATCCTGTCCAGCGTGTTCTCTTGAAAAAGAAGCGTGATTTTATCGGCGTGCGAAGAGCCGTTCAAACGTGGGTGGAACCTTTTTGCGAAACGGGTGTTAGACGATGCGTGACTTGTAATTGGGAAGAAAGAGACGGAGGAACGAAACGATGCGTACCGCAGCGCTACTGACCATTGCGATGGCGTTGGCCTGGACGGCCGGGGCTCAGCAGGCACCTGCACCGAAAGCCCAACATGCGAAGCTCATGACCGCCGACACCAACAAGGACGGGAAGGTGAGCTTTGAAGAATTGTCCGCCGTAAAGCCGACGGTAACCCAGGATGAGTTCAAGCGCCTGGACCGCAACTCGGACGGTTTTCTGAGTCCGGCGGATCGCGCTCCCAAGGCGAAGCCCGGGGCGCAGGCCGATGCGAAGCCGAAGGCCGCGAAACAGAAAGCCGTAAAGCCCGCGAAGCAGAAAGCCGCAAAAGGCGACAAGCAGGATGCCGCTGGACGCCTCAAGGCGGCCGACAAGAACGGCGACGGGCGCATTACCCCGGAGGAGTTTACGGCGGCGTTTCCCAAAGCGCCCGCGGATCGGTTTGCGAAGCTGGACCGCGATAAGGACGGCGCTTTGACTCCGAAGGACCGGCAGAATGAAGAGAAGCCGGGTGATGCGCGCCATGCGATGGCCGCGAAACTGCAAAAGGCCGACACCAACGGCGATGGCAAGGTCACCTTCGAGGAAGCATCCGCCGCGAAGCCCGGATTGGTCCGCGCGGACTTTGATCGCTTCGACACGAACAAGGACGGGACAATCACCAAGGAAGATGCGCGCAAGCCTGCTGCCGGGCAAGGGCAGCGCGACGAGTTGATGAAGAAACTGCGCGCGGCGGATACGAACACCGATACGCGCGTCAGTTGGGAGGAGGCCCAGGCGGCCGTACCGGATATTACCCGCGCGCGCTTCGACCGTTATGATCGCAATAAGGACGGATTCATCGCGAAGGACGATCGCGCGAAGCCGTAATCGCCGAATAAATTCCTTGGGGAAGGACGATCCATTGTTCAGGCCCGGGTGCCCCAGCGTTGTGGGGGCGCTCGGGCCTGAACGCTTCCAAGGGGTTATTCTGCTTGTTCTTCGGCGGTTTGCTGGGCCTGGACGCTCTGGCGCGTGAGTTCCAGCAGGCCCGCCTGCTCGAGGAGGAGACAGGCAATTCCCACGGCCACGGTGGCGAGCATGTTCAACAGGTGGGCGGTGATGGCAATGGCCTTGGCTTCGTCCGGCACGGCGCCGGACACCGTCATGAGGATGCCCGCCACAAACGCCACGTGAAACTGCCCCACAAACCCGGGAGGGCCGGGGATACTCACGGCAACCGCGACAAGCACCTGGATGAGGAATGGGGTATACCACGGGAAATCCACGCCGAACGCCTTCAGGAACGCCGCCGTCGACAGGATGAAGGTTCCCCATACCAGCATTGACCAGAAGATGGCTTTGAGCATGTCTCCCGGCGAGCGCAGGACCGACAGGCCGTGCGCAAACTGTTCGAGATGGGTATGCGTGCTCGCGGCAAGCTTCCTGGAAACCAAACCCACGAGGCGGTCGTTGATCCGCAGCATCAGCCCACGGTTCGCATACAGCAGCACCAGCGCCGTCACCAGCGCGACCAGCACCGCAAAGGCAACCAGCGTGCCGCTCCGTACCATCCCCGGGGTGAAACTGCCGAGCGCTCCGGGGGCCGGTAGAATGCTTCCTGGAATTTGGAGCGCCGCAAGAGTAATCAACATGCAGGCTGCAAGGCCGAACAGATCGGCCACGCGGTCCATGGCAACAAAAGCCACGCCTCGCGTAAAGGGAAGCTGCGCCCGCCTTGCCACAATCAACGCGCGGATAAGCTCTCCCGCCCGAAGCGGGAGCACGAAATTGGCCAGGAAGCCAATCTGGGTGGCATTGAAAAGAATGCCGAACCGCACCGGCTTGGTGGACCGGACGATGTAGTGCCAGCGCTGTACCCGAAGGATGAAGCTCGCCCATATCGGGATCTGCGCCACCAGCAGCCAGAGCGGGTCCGCATTCCAGATGGCTTGCCAGAATGTATTCCAATCGGTGTCCCGGAAAAGGAACCAAAGGAGGCCGATGCCGATGACCAGGCCCAGCAGGATTTGCAGGTTACGTTTCAATGTGCTCCCCTAATCGTAAAACGTTGGAGTATAACATGTCTCGGGAGGGGAATTCAGCTTTACCGGTTCCGGTTTTGCCCACCGTGGCTGGTCATTTGCCCGGAGCGGGGGCGGTTGTGCGCGCACCGGCTTCTTATTGGAGAGCAAGTGTTGACGTTACAATACGTTACATTTCGGGGGAGCGAGTCTGGCGGTCCCGATGGCCAATTCTGACGCATTTTGCCCACTGTAAATCCCGCAATTCCCGCACAGATCGCGAATGAAGTTTATTTTTTCGCTTTCTGGCCGATATAGCAATTGAAGCATTGAACGAGAGTGCTGTACACTTTGGCTGGGTACTCAGGAGTAGTGCCCCGCCGGTTATGGAGCCTGAATGTTTAAGTTTATTTCCATCTCGTTTCTGTCCGTGGCGTTACTGTTGCCCTATTTCGGGTGGGGCATTTACGTGCTTCGCCAGCGGCTGCGCAACGATGCCGAACTCAACCACCTGCTTGAATTGGCGACGTTGGGCGGTCTCGCGGTATTTTACATACTCGAGGTATCACTGCTGGCCGAAGTCATGGCCGAATCCAAGATCCTGTTTTTTTTCAGCATGCTGGGCCTGGTGGTGTCGAGCGCCGCGCTTTACGGTCCCATGCTGATCACCCTGCTTTCCGATGTGATTGTGGAATCGGTGATGCCGGCGGGCCTTACCCCCGCGCATGAACCCAAGTACGGCGGCGCGGAAGCCCTCGAACGTCAAGGCGATTACCTGGGCGCGGTGAAGGAGTACATGGTCATTGCGCGTGTGTTTCCCAAGGATCCCACGGCGGCCATTCGCATCGCGGACAATCTGGTGAAGCTGGGGCGCCTGAAGGAGGCGGCGGAGTGGTTCGAGCGCGGCCTGGAACGCATCGACACCCCGCAGAAGAGCCTGATGGTGACGAATCGGCTGTATGACCTGTACCAGCGCCACTTGGGCCAACCGGAACGGGCGCGGGATCTTCTCGAGGAATACCTGGATAGATATCCCAATGCGGAACAGGCGGTCTACGTCCGCGAGCGCTTGAAGCACTCCATCGAACTGCTGGATTTGGCGCGTCAAGCGCCCTGACGGCAAGAACCATCTCCTGATCCTCCTCTTGTTCCTCTCCCCCACTGCTTAAAACGGGAATATAGTTCCCAGCCGGGTTGTCAGTACGGCTAGAGGGGCGGATGGGGGCGAATCGTTTCAATTCCCAATCGAGCGATTTTCAGGAGGAAGAATCAATGCCGTCCTGGTTCACAAAACTCTTTAAGCCTGGCGAGGAAGTAACCACAGCGCCTCAGGCAAAACCCGCCCCGAATCCGGCGTTGCGCCCTTCCATTCTCTTCAACGAACCCGAGGAGGAGCCCCGGCGAGTCGTTCAGCCGACTATTCTTGCCGACGTCGAGGACGTACCCGGCCCATCCGATGGCATCCGTATCAAGGCGAAGGTCGAGGCTGACGGCGCGACGTGCGTGTTCATGGTGGACCGGCCGGTGCTGGAAGGCGCCTCGGCCTGGTTTGGCGCGGCGGAGGACTCTGACGATTCCATTCTTGCGCGCTCGATTTTCGAGTGCGAAGGCGTCGACACAGTGCTGATCCACGGCATGAACGTGACGGTTACCCGCGACCCGCTGGTCCGCACGCCGTGGGAGGACTGGGCGAAAGAAATCGGCGCACGCATTCGCGGTCACATCGAGAGCGGAAAGCCCACTGTCGAGCCCGAGTTTCTTCAACAGATTCCGCCGGAAGAGGATATCGAGAGCCGCCTGCAGAAGGTGCTTGATACGGTGATCAACCCCGGCATCGCGGCGCACTCCGGCGCAATAGAGTTGGATCACGTGGAAGGCAACACAGTTTACATTCGAATGCTGGGCGGCTGCCAGGGGTGCGCGGCATCGACGATCACGCTGCGCCAGGGCGTGCACGAGGCCTTCCGCGATGCGGTACCCGCGTTGGGCGCCATTCTAGACCAGACAGACCACGCCGCGGGCATGAATCCCTTCTACCGGCAACTGCCGCAGGAGATGTAGGCATATGCCCAGACTGACCGCATTCGATCTTAAGATTACGACCGGCGAGCAGGGGCGCGAGACCCCGCCGCAATACAGCATCAACGGTTTCGAACTTGACTTCGAGCAGTCCACGGGCGGCTGCGGTCCGGGCGAAACGTTCGAGGCCACGGGCTCTCCGGACAGCTTTCCGCATACGCTG
>JAVEWL010000800.1:0-2874 GCA_034004565.1 FCB group bacterium
GGGGGTCCCCCACGGGGTTTTCGACTCCCCCCCCCCCCAGGGGGGGAGGGGGACAGGCGGCGGGGCCATTCGTCCATCACCCGCACCCCTCATTGTCCTTCTGCAACGGAGGTGCTATCGTGTGCCCGTGCAATTACCGCGCTCTTCACAACACGGGATAGACCAATCATGTCACTGTGCACGCTTGCGGTTCTGGCCACTTTCCTTGGCACTCCCCTCGCGGCCGATGTTCCCGCCGACGGCTTGCTCGTCCGCTTCGACGCGAGTGACTCCGCAACCCTGACGCTCGAAGACGACCGTGTCGCCGCGTGGAAGAGCACGGTGGAACCCTTCCATGCCGCCGTTGCCTCGGACGCGCGGCAGCCCGCGTTTGTTGCCCGATCCGGCGGCGCGCTCCGGTCTGCCGTCCGTTTTGACGGTATAGACGATGTGCTGCGCGTGCCTGCGTTTCAACAGAAGGCGGAGACCTGGACGCTGGTCGTGGTCGCCGCGCCCGCTACACCCGTCGGTGGCGGTGGTCTGTGCTCGGCCAGCCCGGAAGCCGGCCACGATTACGATCCGGGTTTAACGGTGGACCTCTACCAGTCGGCCGGCGCGTTCGACCAAATCAACGTCGAAGGCGCGGGGCGCATCGGCGGTCAGATCGACCAGATGAAAAGCGCGTACCCGCTCGGTTCGTTCCATGTGATCATCGTGGTGCGAAGCGCCGACACGGTGCAGCTCTACATCGACGGTACGCCGGAGGGATCGCGGCCGGTCAACGCGGCGCAAACCGTTATGGATGCCCTGCGCATCGGCTCCCGCTTTTACGAAGGCAAGGAACGCGCATTTTTCCACGGCGAGATTGCGCAGGTTTTACTGTACGGCCGGGCATTGGCCGAAGGCGAGCGAACCGCTATCGAGGCTCGCCTGCGCGTGAGCGACGAGGAACGCGAGGAGGGGGAGAAGGCAATGGCGGCCGAAAAGGAAGAACAGCGCAGGAATCGCATGACAGCGCCGCAGGTGGTCGAGGCGTGGCCAAACATCGACGCCTTCGTTAAAGGCCAGAGCGACGTTCCCGACCCGGAAACCCTGCCCATCCGCACCGACATCCGCGAGGCAATCGAGCTCAGCGTGCGCCACATGAACAGCCTCTTCAACCGCGACAAGGACAACGAACCCTACTTCTACGTCAACCGCGAGGCCGACGGCACGGGCAAGATGCACCACTCGATCAACATCGGCATTCCGCACGTGGTGGGCCGCTGCCTGCTGGCCTGCATGTCCGCGGAAAAAGACGCCACCGTGCCTTTCCCCGAGGACGGTCTCGCCATTTTCGAGCGCTACTGCCGGAGTTCGTTCGACAACGCGGATCACCTGAACTCGTACTACGATCCCAACCGGGGCGGAGCGCGTTTCATCGAGTTCCACAACATGCGCGAAGGACTCTACGGCCTTTGGGCATTAATCGCGGGACGCCAGTCGCAATGGGCGCGCGAAACGGCCCACGAAATGCTCGTCACGCTCGACAGCGTCACCAACGCCGAGGGCTTGTGGTCCGTCGAACTTGCAAAAGAGCGCGGCATCCTCGAACGCAGCGAAGGCTTCGCGCCGCCCAACACCGCGCGCATCGTCGATCCGCTCCTGGCCTGCTACGACGCCACGCAGGACCCCCTCGCGATGAAGCTCGCGGCCGGATATGCGCGCCAGGGCCTCAAGACCCTCTACACGGAGGACGGGCATTTCACCCCCATGGAGCAATCCTCCGGACACGTCCACTCGATTACGTCCTCGCTGAGCGGCATTACCGATTACGCCGTGCGGACCGACGACAAGGCCATGATCGATGCCTGCCGCAAGATTATGGAGAACGGTGTGCCGGAGTACTTCAGTTCGTGGGGCTGGGGCGATGAGGTGTTCCCCGAGCATCCCGCCAACGTGGTGTCGCGCGGTGAAATCAACCAGACCGGCGACGTCGTGCGCGCGGCGCTCATCCTGGGCGGCGCGGGCTATCCCGACTACTACGACCTGGCCGAACGCTACCTGCGCGGCATGATTCTGCCTACACAGCACCGCGAGAAGGAATTGCGCGCCATCCTGCGCGACAAGCCCGAGCCCAAGGACGACTCCGAGCGCGACACGGTCATGCGCTCGATCGGCGGCTACGCCATGCAGCTTCCCAACGACCGCATGAGCCCCGGCGACTGGCCCATCAGCACGCTCGACATCACCTCCGGCGCGGTCCATGCCATGAGCGAGGCCTACCGCTACCGCACGACGACCCGCGACGGCGCATACCGCGTGAACCTGCTCTTCGACTTTGAAGACGACAAACTTGTCGTCGACAGCGATCTGCCGCTGCGCGGGAGGATTTCGTTCCGGGCGAAGCAGGATATTGCTGGCCTGGCCATCCGGATTCCACAATGGGTGAACACCGAAACGGTCCGTATCACCGTCGAGGGAGAATCCACGCCGCTCAAGCTCGAGAAGGGCTACGCAATCCTTGATGCAATTCCCGCAGGCAAGCAAGGCGAGCTCACGTTCGACGTGCCGTGCAAACGCGAAAAGGAAACCGTCGACGGCATCGCGTATACAACCCTGTGGGTAGGCAACCAGCTTGTCGACATCAAGCCCCGCGGCACCGAAAGCCCGCTGCCGTTCTAAGCCGCAATCTTCGCTTGCGCCGCTCTCACATCCTCGGATGGAGCGGATTCAAGACAGCACATACAGTTCCTTCTTGGGTGGAGGCAATGCAAAAGACCGCCCCCTCACCCCATGCTTTGTGGCACCCCCAAGCCGGCTTCATGGCTTGGGGGTGTGGGCAAGCGAAAGCCCCAATGTGTCCTGGTCCTTGATGTTCTTGTGGTCTTTGCAGTCCTTTATGTCCTTTTAGTC
>JAVEWL010000076.1:0-13194 GCA_034004565.1 FCB group bacterium
GGGTGACGGCGCACACAATTGGGCATTTTCCGCCGTTTTTGGAGTGCTAGCGTGTTTCTACTTCGCGCTTGCCATTGAAATCCGAACGACAGGCAAGGGAAAGCACGGCGACTTCTTGTTCTTATGCTCGGGCATAATGGCGGTGTTCACAGTAATTAGCCTGATTCTGCCGTACAGGTAATGAAAGCAGCAAGAAATTGGCACACGAGGTGACAAGCAAACGACGGAGAACGGGGGGCTTTACGCTGCTCGAGCTCATCGTCACGCTTATTGTCATGACGGTGGTGCTGGGGGCGGTGTCGCCGGTCTTTCTCTACTCGATACGCTCGAGCCGGCAGGAGCAGGCGCTGCGGGATTTCGTGGCCTACCTCAAGTACGCGCAGGAATGCGCGGTGGCCAAGACGCTGGAGCACCGGGTGTATATCAAGCCCGATGAGCGCGCGTTCTGGGTGATGTATTTCGCGCCGCAGAAGGGCGGTTCCCTCAAGCTGGTGCCGGCGGAAGAGCCGTTTGCGGGCCGGCGCCATTTTCCCGAGGGGGTGGAGTTGGACGACCCGAAGGCGCTTTGGGACGATGAGCGGGAAGCGTACTACATTACGTGTCATGCGACCGGCGCTTGCGATTTCGCCACGGTGAAGCTTCGGTACGGTCGCCACGGACGCTTTGAATTGAAGACGGAAGGCAACCTGGGCGTCTTCGATATCAAGGAAAAGGCGGAGCGATGAGGCGCAGGCATGGATATATCCTGGTCGAGGCGGTGGCGGCCATCGCGGTGCTGAGCCTTGGCATTGTGGGGGTGCAGGAAGCGATGCGCCAATCCATCCTGACGCGCGCGCAGGCGCGGGACCTGACCCAGGCGCGCTTCCTGTTGGAGGAGCTCGTGGGGCAACTCCAGTTGCGCCCGCAGTTGGCCGAGGGGGGGCGGAAGGGCGATTACGGCGAGAACTATCCGCGATTTCGCTGGGAGTACAAGGTCTCGCGCATTCAACTTCCGGAAGCCGATCAACCGGTGCCGAACGAGATCGGTCCCGACGGCAAACCGCTGATGCTGGAATTGCCGGTGAAGTTCATGGTGGCGATTGACGTCACGATCACTTGGACGCAGCGGGGCAACGAGTACAAGCGCAGTACGCGTACCCTGTGCCAGCCCGAGAAGATGCTGGGGTACGATGCCAAGGAGTCATGACATACGCCGGTTTGCGAATGAATCCGCAAGCTTTTTGGCGGATTCAGGCGCAAAACGGCTCATCCCGAAGACGAGGATGGAAACCCAACGCCATCTCCGCCGGTTTGCGAATGAATCCGCAAGCTTTTTGGCGGATTCAGGCGCAAAACGGCTCATCCCGAAGACGAGGATGGAAACGCAAAGCGGCCTGGCCGCCCGGACGGGGCGGTGCGGTTCGCGGGGCGGTTTCACACTGATGGAACTGCTCGTGGCGACTATTCTGGCGTCGATCGTGCTGGGCGGGATGTATACGGCGTTGAATACGGCGATTCTGACGTTGCGCACGGGCGAAGCGGGGATTCGCCATTCCCAGGGCGCCCGGATTTCGATGGCGCTCATGCAGCAGGAACTCCAGTGCGTGATTCCCGGCGCGGAACTGCTGTTCGAGGGGGATGAGGACGAGTTGCAGTTTTTCGCAGTGACCAAGCCGCTCGATGTGGAAGAGGGTACGCGCGCGCGAATCATGCGGGTCCGGTACCGGATCAAGAATGCGCCGGGAACGCGGGAGAACGTGCTGGTGCGCGAAGAGGCGGTGGTAAAGGGCCCCTTCCCGCGGCAGGAGGAACAGGACCGCGGCAATATTCAGACGAATCCCGTGAAATTGGGCGTCGAGGAGACGTTCGAACTCGCTTCGGGGATTCAGGGGCTGCGGTTTTCGTATTACTGGATGCCGGCCTCGCGGGGCATCGCCGATCAGAGCCTGGCGACGGAAGTGGGCGAACCGATTGTCATGAAGGAGAACAAGAGGGGTTGGGGGTTGCCGCAGGGTCTTAAGATCGTGCTCGAAGTCTCCGATCCGAATTCCGAATCCGGCATAGCAACCTTCACGACGTTCGTGGCGTTTCAGGGCGCGACGACGCTGCTGCAAAGAGGCCAGCCCGGCGAGTTGGGGAGCCTGTGATGCAGAGGCATGGCGAACGCGGGTTTGTGCTGGTGGTGGTGCTGGGCGTACTGGTGTTGATGACGGTGCTGGCGCTGGGCTTTGCGCGGCGGGCCCTGCTGGAACGGCGGGCGGCGGCGTTGTCGATGGAGCATGCGATTGCGATGGCCAATGCCCGGGGCGCGGCGCAGCGCGGAGTGGCGGATTTGCGCAACCGCACGGTGCTCGAGGGGCTGGGCAAGCCGAACAGCCGGGGTGGACCGCCCACCTGGAAGGAACATGCGGACCCCGTCAGCGACGAGCTGTTCGACAAAGAAGAGGTCGGCGAGAACGATACGGTCAACTACGTCATCGAGGATCTCGACGGGCACATCAGCATGAATCTTTCGCCCGAGGAGGTGCTGGACAAGGCGAAGTTTCTCGGGGTTGGGGTTATCAGCAAGATTGTGGATCGGCGCGGGGACGGCCGGGGGTCCAATCCGCCGACGCCTTTTCTTGTGACGGAAGAGATCATGACGCTGGACAACCTTGACGACGAGGATTGGTACGGCGAGGACGGCAAGCCGGGCCTTCGCGACCTGGTGAGCGCGTGGGGCGATAACCGGATCAACATCAATACCGCGTCGGAAGAGGTGTTGAACGCGGTTCCGAGTTTGGGCCGGGGCGTTATCAACGACATTGTGTCGAGGCGGCGGGGGCCAGACGGCAAACTGAATACGGACGACGATCTCTATTTCACATCGTTCTCGGAACTGAGCGAGCAGTGCGACGTTGGCGGTTCGGATATCACGACGCTGATACGATATTGCAAGCTCAATTCGCGCTTTTTTACAATCACCGGAGTGGCGACGCGCATGCAGGGGAAGGTCAGGGCGTTTTGCGAGGCGACCGTAGAGGTGCGCGGAGACAAGGCTATCGTTCTTCAATGGCGGGAGGGGCCCATTGGCTCGTAAAGACAATACATTCGCGATTCTGCAATTCGACGAGCGGCTGATTTCGCTGCTGCGCGCGCGGCGGAGCGATAAGGGCGTCGACGTGGTCGAGACCGAACGGCTGTACGGCGAATGGCCGGCCGAGGGCGACTTGCAGAAGGCGCTGAAGGAATTCGTAAAGGAGCACCGGCTGGCCGGCGGGCCGGTGTATACCGTATTGCCGCGGCACGAGATGTCGGCGCGCATCCTGGATTTGCCCTCGCAGGAGCGGGGGGAAATCGACAACATGATCCGCTTGAGCGCGGAAGAGTATGTGCCGTTTCCGGTGGAAGACCTGGTG
Source organism: FCB group bacterium (assembly GCA_034004565.1). Taxonomy (GTDB): domain Bacteria; phylum Hydrogenedentota; class Hydrogenedentia; order Hydrogenedentales; family SLHB01; genus JAVEWL01. Next base: position 3,378 of record JAVEWL010000076.1, read on the forward strand.
ATTGGCCAGTGCGTGCTTCAGCGCCGGGAGGACGGGAACGCGCGGGTGTTCGCGGTGTTTGCGCACAAGGACGTGGTGGAGCGGCATGCGCGGAGCCTGCGCGAGGCGGGTATCGAGCCGGAGCGCATTTACTCGAGCACGACGTGCCTGGCTTCGGCCGCGGCCGCCGCGCACCGGGGCGGCGACGAGCGCTATGCCCTGGTTAATCTGTCGTCGGGCGGCATCGAGGTTCTGGTGATGAACGGGTCGCGGCTGGAGTATGGCCGCGGTGTGGCCTCGCACCGCAAGGGTTCCCTTCGCGACGTTCCCCTGGAAGACCTGGTTGAAGAGATTGGCCTGGAATTGCGCGCGTCGCTTTCGGCGTACCGGCGCGAGTCCGAGGACGGCGAAGAGGTCGAGCGTATCTACCTTTGTTCGGAATGGGCCGATCCGGGCCTGCTGGCGGACCGGCTTGGCGAGACCAGCGGTTACCGGTGTGAGGCGGCCCAGGGGATACGCGCCCTTGCGGCGGGTGGCGGCGAGGATTTGGCGGCGCTTCCCGCGGCGGCGCTGGGTGCGGCGCTGGCGGCGCAGGGCCGGGCGATGCATGCGGTTGACCTGGAACCGCCGTCGCTGGCGGGCAGCCGCGCGGCGGTGTCGCGCAAGCGCAAACTGATGGGGGCCGGGGCTGTGCTGGCCGCTTTGCTGGTGGCTGCGGGCGGGTATTATGCGCAGGCGGTGTATTTGCGGACGGCGTACATTGCGGAACTGACCGCGCAGGCCGACGCGCTTCGTCCCGCGGCGGAGAGCGTGGCGGAGAAGTCGCGGCAGCTTCGAATTCTTCAGAGCCAGGTGGACCCGAGCGGGAGCGCACTGGAGGTGTTGTCGAAAGTGATGGAGTTGGCGCCGGCTTCGGGCCTGACGCTGGTGCAGTTCACGTATGAGCGCGGGGTCAAGGCGGACCTGCTGGGCCGTGCGCGCTCGACCGAGGAAATAGACCAGTTCGCGCTGGCCCTTCGTGAGAGGGGCGGGCCGCTCTTTGTGGACGCGCGGCGCGGGGCCACGAGGTCCATACAGGAGTTCGGACGGGACGTGGTGGAGTTCGCCATCGTCGTTCCGTTTCCGGCGGGCGCCGTGAGCGAGGACCAACAAGCCGCCGCCGATAGCGCGGGAACAACCGAGGGGGACGCCGGTGACAAAGCTTTGGAATAGGCTGTCCGTCCGGGAGCGCCGCCTGGCCGTGGCGGCCGGGGGCGCGGTGGGCTTGATGATCGTGTATCTGATGATCATGCCTGCGGTGCTGTATATCGACGGCCTGAATATGCAGATCGATTCGCTCGAGGACGAGGTGTACAACAGCACGGCGCAGGCGGCGCGCAGCGAGGTGGTGTCGAAGCGTTACGACGAGCTTGCGAGCGAGCATTCGACGGGGTGGACGGAAGCGGAGATCAACGACGGTTTGCAGCGCGAGCTGGATCGGCTTTCGTTGGCCGGCGCGCCGGACAAGAAGACCGGCCGGCCCGGCAAGCTGCTGGAGATTACGTATCGTCCGGAAGGCCAGTTGACGGATTTCAACGGGTATCGCGAGTATCAAACGACCTTCAGCACGCGGCTCTCGTATATCGCGCCGATTGCGGAGTTTGTGCGGCGGATTCAGGAGAGTCCGCAGGCGCTGCGAATCGACAAACTGGACCTGCGGCGCGACAATCCGAATACGAAGCATATCGTGGCGCAGATCACGGTGACGCGCACGGTGGTGGAGGGGAAGGAAATCGCCGAGCTCGCGGCTCCGGTTGAGTTGCCGAAGGGAAACTTTGCGCGCAATGCGAGCTTCGAGACCTGGGACGCTTCGAACGCGGTTTTGCCGGACTGGGTGCTGGTGGGCGCGGCCGTTTCGCCGGACGCCGCGCACGCGGTGGATGGGAAGTCCGCGGTGAAGGTGGTCGCAACGGATGCCAACGCGATGATCTACCAGACGCACAAGCTCGTGGCGGGACAGAAATACCGTATCGCGGTGTTGGCGGCCACGAAGAACGAGGCGGTGTTCCAGGTGGTTGACGGCACGACACGCGCGCGTTTGCCGGGCGCCCAGACGATGGTGGCGGACGGCAACATGTACGAATACGCGCTGAATGAGTTTGTGGCGCCGGGTACGGCGGGGGAAGAGGTCGAACTGGGAATTCCCTGCGTTGTCCTTCCGGAGAAGGGGAGCGTGGTGTTCCTCGACAAGGCCGTATTGGAGGCCGTCGCACCATGAGGCAATCGCGAATTGTTATCGGAGTAGTGGTTTTGACCGTGGCGGCGAGCGCGACGGGGATCGTGTTGAATGCGGTGAACAAGCCGTATGCGGTCCGTCAAACGGCATTGGCGGCGCGGCTTCAAGAGGTCTTGAGCGCGCCCCCCTCGGAGGCCGAGGCGTTTCAGGCGGACTACGCGCAGTGGAAGAGCACGATTGAAGGGCGTGCCGGGGTTTGGGACTCGCTGGTGCCGCCACCGGCGCCGAAGGTGGCTCCGCCGGATCCTGGCAAGGAGATGGCGGGAATCTCGGTGCTGAAGGGCAGCGCCGGCAGTGGTGTGAACGCGAAGGTCCGCCTTTCCGCGCCGGGCAACGAGCGTGGGAAGATGTTCAAAGTGGGCGATGCGGTGACGCCGAACGTGACGGTTAAGGAAGTAACGGCCAATCAGATCATCTTTGATGTGAAGGTGGGCGGGCAGACGGTAACGCATCCCTTGCCGCGCTAGTGTTGTGTCCGTCCTCGAATGGCGGGTGTCGTAGCTCCCCTTTCCAAGGGGAGTTCTTGGCCTACCCTGAAGACTCCCCTTGCAAAGGGGAGCCACGACACCCGCCATACGTGACGGCGGGACCGCCGGGAAACGGGGCAATGGCCCGGGAAATCGGGTATACTGGCGGGGTTGTCGTCTTGTGGGGCAATGAATGCGTTTCTTCGTTGACAGGGGCGGAGCTCATGCCGGTTCCGCGGCGGAACGGAAGGCATTGGGAGAGTTCGGATTTCATTCGGGCTCAGGGAGTCGAAAGATTCATATGCACCGTGTATTAAACGCAGTATTCGCGGCACTGGGCGTTTGCCTGGTGACCGCCGTGGCCTATGCCCAGCAGAGTCCGACGAGTCCGAGCGGGTCGACGGGGTCCTCGAGCCTCTCCCGCGGAAGCTCGAGCCGCAGCGCGTCGGACAGTACCTCCGCGGAGGGCGCGTCCGAATCCTCGAGCGTTTCGTCGGATTCGACGGCGCCGGAGTCGGCTTCCGACTCGCAAAGAGGACGTAAGGGCGGCAGCGGCGGCAAGGGCGTGCAGTCGGTGCAGGGGACAAAGGGCGTTTCGGTCCAGGGCTCGGAAGGGTTTCAGCCTATTCTTGCCGAGGATCTCGAGTATCCCGAACTCCCTGACGACGGCGATCCCATCGACTTTCCGGCCGTGGACACGCCGCTGACGGAATTTCTGTCGGTGGTGTCGGACGTGGCGGGGTGGAATATCATTGTCTCCGAAGAAATCGCGTCCGACGTCCAGATCACGTTCTGGTTCCACGGCGTCAAGGCGAGCCAGGCGATGAAGATCCTTCGGTTCGCGGGGATCTATTACTCGTTTGACGAGGAAACAAAGACCTTGTCGGTAATGACGGTGGAAGAGCACCAGATGCGCGAGCACGGCGCGCTCGCACACGATACGTTCATGGTGCGCGACGCCGATTCGACGGACATGGAGGCGATCCTGACGTCGCTGATGTCGCCGGCGGGCAAGCTGATTTCGGATCCGCGCACCGGGAGCATAATGGTGTGGGATACGCGAGCCAACCTGGACGCGATGCGCAAGGCGCTTGCGAAGCTGGACGTGCCGCTGGAGTCGAAGGCCTTCCCGCTGATGTATGTTCAGGCGGACGACATGCTGGAGAGCGTGGAGAATATTCTCACGGAGCGCGGCAGCGCCCAGGCCGACCCGCGGACGAATACGATCATCGTGACGGACCTTCCGGCGCGTCAGAAGCAGATTGCGGCGATGATTCAGTCGCTGGATCACAAGCTCGATACGCGCACGTGGGTCTTGAACTACATCGAACCGGAGACGGCGCAGGAGCGGCTGGAGAGCATCATTCCGGAAGATGCGGGCATTTTCTCGGCTGACGAGGATTCGCACCAGCTCAGCATGACGGCCTTGCCCGAACGCCTGGCGGAGGCGGACGAACTGATCAAGATGTGGGACGTGCAGCCGGCGCAGGTGCAGATCGAGGCGTACCTGGTTACGGCGAGCACGAGCGTGACGCGTAATTTCGGGATTGACTGGACGTATTTCGACGAGATCTCGGGCACGCCGATTTCGCTCTTCAACGGCGGCACGACCGATGCGCACACGCTTCCTGCCACGGGCCAGCGGTTCTCCGTGGGCCGTTTGCCGTATCAAGTGCCGCTGCGGAATCCGTGGACCAGCGACCCGATCCGTGACCACGAAGGCGAGGTTATCCTGGATCCGGAGTTCAAGGGCAATCGCATTGCGGCGGTCATTGATTACCTGGACCAGACGGGCGACTTGACGATTCTGTCCAGGCCGCGGATTACCGTGCGCGACGGGATGGAAGCGAGCTTCGAGAACACGGACGAGATTCCGTACCAGAATACGGCGTATTCGGCCTATGGCGGCAACAACAACAATACCGGGAACAATTTCTCGCCGTACGTGATCCCGACGTCGATTCAGAAGGAGAAGGTGGGCACGATCCTTAAGGTGCAGCCGCGCATTACGGACGACGGGACCATCACGATGCAGATTGAAGCCGAGGACAGCACGGCGGAGATCGTGACGATCGTGTCGGGCGGCCAGCCGAGCACGGTTCCGCAGGTGCGCAAGAGCAGCGCCAAGACGGAAGTGCTGGTGAATAACGGTCAGACCATTGTGCTGGGCGGGTTGCGTTCGGGCACGGTGCAGGACGATGTGGATCGGGTGCCGGTGCTGGGCGATATGCCGCTGTTCGGGAAGCTGTTCCGGAATACGAAGAAGAAACGCGAGGATCGCGATCTGCTGGTGTTCCTTACGCCGACGGTGGTCTCGGGTTACACGCCGAAGGAGGCCGAACGCCTCGCGAATATCGACGCGGCCGTTGCCGAGAAGCTGCGGGATAGCCTGAAGCCGTTCATGGAGCGGCTCAATTCGGAATTGAGCGGCGGGAAGAATGAAGCGGTTGTGGCGATCGGCGACAGTGGCAGCATTCATTTTGACGGCCAGTTGATGACCCTGGAGCAACTGAACGAGGCGCTCGGCAAGATCGAGAAGCCGGCCGGTGTGAAGCTGGTCATTCGTCCGCATCCGAATGCGCCCGACGGGTTGGCCGAGAGCATTGCGGCGAAGGGAAGCGAGCTGGGGATGAAGGTCGTGCGCGATGAGAACACGAGCCCCTTCGTCCCGACGCCCGCGCCGGGGACCACGCCGCAGGAATTGGTGACGCCCGAAGCGTCGCCTGCGCCAGGGCCCGCCGTGGCGCCGATTTCGGTGGCGCCGATTGCGGTGGAGCCGCCGCCGAAGTCGGATGTGGAAGTGACGCCGCTGCCGGATTCCGCGCCGTAGAGTTGCGCGTGGTTAGCGCCAGTGTTTTTGGGGCGCCCCCAAGTCTGTAGATAGGGCTTGGGGGCGTCTTTGTTATCCAAGAATGGGTCTTATAGGTCTTATGGGAGCCCATCAACCCATGGGAACCGTTGGCGGCTGTTGGTTGGGTTGGGTGTTATTGCGGGGGAAGCAGTTTTCCGGCGGCGACGATGAGGGCAAGCCAGCCGATGATGAAGGCCACGCCGCCGATGGGGGTGATGGCGCCGAGCCAGCGGATGTTGAGGATGGCCAGGAGGTAGAGGCTGCCGGAGAAGATGAGGATGCCAATAAGCCAGGACCAGGCCGCGGTGGTTGTGGCGGCGGAGGTCCAGAGTGCCTGGGGCGCGAGAGCGAGGGCGAGCAGGGCCAGGGCGTGGTACATGTGGTAGCGGACGCCCACTTCGAAAACAGTGAGAAGGTCGGCGGGAAGGCGTTCCTTCAGGCCGTGCGCGCCGAAGGCGCCGAGCGCGACGGCGGATGCCCCGAGGAATGCCGCTGTGCGCAAGAAGAATACTTGCTGACTCATGCCAAACCCTCCCATGGTTGCCGGCCGGAACAGAGAAATGGCGGCGTACTGCCTTGTCGATCGCACGCCGCCATACTGGTGGTTTATTCGCCTCGGTAGAGAGGGATGGTCGAACTGCAGCGTTGCACGGGTTCGACATTGTCGAAGACTTCGCGTGGAACGGAAGGTCCCTTTCGGGTGCAGTGTTCGTTGAAGGTTTCGACGAGGCGGTTGCCGATGTCGACCGGGGTCATGCGTTCGATGTCTTTGCGCTGGAGGAAGAGGACGGGCTTGCCGTCTTTGAGGACGATGGCATTGGGCGAGGAAGGGGGCATGCCGTCGAGGTATTCGCGGGCGCGCTGGGTCGCCTCCTGGTCCATGCCGGCGAAGACGGTGACGAGGTTATCGGGGATAAGGCCGTTCTGGAGAGCCAGCATGACGCCGGGGCGGCACCCGCCCGCTGCGCACCCGCAAACCGAGTTGATAACGAGCAAGGTGGTCTCGTCGGCCCGGCCGAGCACTTCATCCACTTCTTCGGGGGTCGTCAGCGGACGAAAACCCACCTGAACCAATTCTTCCCACATGGGTCGCACGGTTTCCGGATCGTAAATGGGAGGCATGCGGCATACCCTCCTGGAGTTTTGTGTGGACGTTGAACATGTTCATTGGAAATCGCGGGAAGTGGTCCCGCGCCGTACTGATCTTCACCCCGTGGCAACATTCAGGGCGCGCGCGGGTATTCCCGCGGCGGTTCCGGTTTGAGGATTCCGCCTGGCGGGCTTTATGATGCGTGGATTGGACAACACGCCGAAAGGAAGCGCCGTGAAGATTTCACTTGGAGCTAAGACCCTACTTTATCCGACGCCGGTGATGGTGGTGGGCAGCTATTCCGCGGAGGGACTGCCGAACGTCATGACGGCGTCGTGGGGCGGGATCTGCTGCAGCGATCCGCCGTGCCTGGCCGTGTCGATTCGGGAGGCGCGAATGACGCACGGGAACATCGTGCGGAATCGGGCGTTCACGGTGAGCTTGCCGTCGTCGAGCCAGGCGGCCGAGGCGGATTACATCGGGATGGTGTCGGGGCGCGACGAGAACAAGTTCGAGAAGCTGGGGCTGACGGCCGTGCTGGGCGATCACGTGGAAGCGCCGTATGTGGGCGAGTTTCCGATGGTCATCGAGTGCCGGTTGCTGCACACGTTCGAGTTGGGCGCGCACACGCAGTTTGTGGGGCAGATTGTCGATGTGAAGGTGGACGACTCGGTGCTTACGGAAGAGCGTGAAATTGACCTTGCGCGGCTCAGACCCATCCTGTATGCGCCGGGCGTGAGCACATATTATGAGGTCGGGGAAGCGCTGGGGCGGGCGTACAACCTGGGCAAGGAGAAAAGTTGAAACGGGACGTTTCGATGGCTATACTTTCGTCCTGATCGTCTGATCGTGCGCGCGTGGCGGAACTGGCAGACGCGCCAGCTTGAGGGGCTGGTACCCGAAAGGGTGTGGTGGTTCGAGTCCACTCGCGCGCACCATCTTTTACTTTCCTTCCTCATCTCACTTCTTCGAATTATCGAGCACATGAAACCAATGTCCTATGCAATCGCTTGGGAGCGCGGTTTTGTGTAACCCCGAATTCCCATTCGGGGGCTTAGTTTCTTTCTTTGTGGCGCTTTCCATGCTCAAAGACCAAAGACCCCGAATGAGAATTCGGGGTTACATTGAGTTCCGCTTTTTCGGTAAGCTGAAGCCTTTCCACACTGAGATACTACTCTTCAAGGATGCTCGGAATGACTATTTTCTATCAGGTTTTGGCGATCGGATTGGTGGCCGGTGTGGCAGGCGGCATGTTCGGGTTGGGCGGCGGGGCCATCATGGTGCCTGCGCTGGTGCTGCTGCTGGCCTTTGAGCAGAAGTCCGCGCAGGGGATGTCGATCGTGGCGCAGATTCTGCCGATCGGGCTGCTGGGGGCGATTGCGTATTACCGGAGTGGCAACCTGACCGCGTCGGGGGTGAAGTGGGGGTTGGTGCTGGCGCTGGGCTTGCTGATTGGAAACCTGGCGGGGGCGATGCTGGCGAACCAGAGCTTTATCACGAACGACATGATGAAGAAGTTGTACGGGGTTTTCCTGTTGCTGATTGCGGCGCGTTACCTGCTTTGGAAATAGCGAAGCCGCGCGAATGCTCGATTTGACGCGGGTGGCCCGAAGAGGCTGGGAGGGCTTCTTCAGGTTTTGTTTGCGTAGACGTCGAGGAGTTGGAAGCGGGCGGCGTGGAGGCGTTGGGCGAAGAGCGTGGTCATCCGCTTCATGAACTCGTAGCCGAAATCGTGGTCACGCTCGCAAAGTTCGAGCAGTCCCTTGGCATCGAGCACGAGAACCCGGGTGAGTTCGACGGCGCGGGCATCGAAGCACCAGCGGAAAGGGGGGACCAGCCAGGACCAGCCGAGGGCGCTGGGGTCGCCGACGGTTTGGAGGGTGATGGGTTCGCGTCCGGGCTCGCGCACCTCGACCGCGACGTGGCCTTCGCGCAGGAGGAAGCAATGCCGCGCCGGTTCGCCCGCGCGGAAAAGGTATTCGTCTGTGCCGTACTTGCCCATGCGGGCGCACTTCGACACTTCGGCAATCTGGGCCGGCGTGAATCCGCGAAGCACGGGGTGTTCGGCGAGGTATTGTTCGAGTTCCTGCATGGTATTTCTCCCTCTTGGACGGCGCAGCCCAGTGGGGCAATGCACGAATGCGGATTCAATCGGCGTCTGACCGCGCGATTGACCGGCCGTTGTGCGTCGGGGGCGATGCAACTGCGCTTGATGCTGTTCCGGAACCTCCAGATCGGTTACTAGAGTATACACTTTTTCGGACGGAGAGAGCATTTGCTCGAAGGTTAGAAGAGGCCCAGGCGCTGCAGGGCGAGGACCAGGAGCGGTGCGACGGCCAGTGCGGGGAGGTAGTCGCCGACGGGGATGCGCTTGATCTCGAGGAGGCGGAAGCCGATGGCCATGATGAGGACGCCGCCGGTGGCGCTGAGTTCGACGACGGCGGGGGTGCCGGGCGGCAGGCCTCCGGGAACGGTGCCGGCGAGCATCATGGCCACGAGGGAGATTCCGCCCTGGTAGACGAGGATGGTGAGGGCGCTGAGGAGGACGCCCCAGCCCATGGCCGCCGCGAAGGCCATCGAGGCGAATCCGTCCATGAGGCTTTTGACCGCGAGAAGTTGGTGGTCGCCGAGGAGGCCGTCCTGGATCGAGCCGAGGACGGCGAGGGGGCCGACGCAAAAGACGACGCTCGCGGTGACGAAGGCTTCGGTCACGCGCGTCTGGGCTGTGCCGCCGCGGGAGAAGCGGGTCTGAAGGCGGTCGCCCAGGGTGCTCAGGCGGGCCTCGATGCCGGCGCGTTCGCCCATGATCCCGCCGATGAGCACGCTGAAGATGACGATAAGGATGTTCTGGGTGGCGAAGGACATTTTCGCGCCGAGGGCGAGGGTGCACAGGCCGAGGGCGTTGAGGACGGTTTGCTGGGTGGAGGCGGGCAGGCGCACGCCGAGGAGAAGGCCGAGGCTGCCGCCGACCAGGATGGTTGCAACGTTGATGAGTGTGCCGATCATGTTGTCCTCAGCTTTGGGTTCGTGAATGGGAAGGGTACCACATTCAGCCGGGGTTGCTCGATTACGGATTTGTTGTGTTGACTCGTCTTTCGGGCAAGAAGATGTGCGGCCCTGGAGATTTGGGAAGAGAGAAGGCGTATTGAAGCGGG
>JAVEWL010000801.1:0-2872 GCA_034004565.1 FCB group bacterium
GCACCTTGTGTACGACCTCGAGGTCGAGGAAGTCGCGCGTGCGTTGCTGCCTGGGTACCTCCGAGAGCAACTCGATATAGGTGCGGATCACCGCGCCCTCCGGGCTCAACGCCGGCATGCGCTCGTAGCGCGTCAGTTCGCGCATCGCCTTTTCGCGCACCTCGTTCGGCATCTTGGCCTTCTCGATGAGGGCGAACAGCTCCGCAAACTCGTCGCTGCCTTCCTCGCGCGTGCCCAATTCCTGGTGGATCGCCTTCAACTGCTCGTGCAGGTAATACTCGCGCTGGCTGCGCTCCATCTGCTCGCGCACGCGGTCTCGCACGCGCCCTTCGATCTCGAACAGCTCGTTCTCGCGCATCAGGAAGCTCGAGATCTTCTCCATCCGCGCGCGCACTTCGTCCGCCTCGAGCAACTGCTGCCGCTCCTCGACGCGCAGCGGCAGGTAGGCGCACATGAGGTCGGCCAGCAGGTCCGGATCGGTGGCGCTGCGCAACGAGATCACGATCTCCGGCGACAGCCGCTGCCCCAGCCGGACGTAGTCCTCGAACTGGTTCAACGTGAGGCGCATCAGCGCCTCGACCTCCTCATTCACCTCGCCCTTCGACGGCATCGGTTTCACGACGGCTTCGGTGTGAAATTGCTTCGCGGAAATCTGCCGAAGGCGCCCGCGCCCCAACCCTTCCACCACGAGTTTTATGGTGCCGTCCGGCATGCGCAACGTCTGCAAGATGCTCGCCGCCACGCCGACACTGTACAAATCGTCGCGGCCCGGCTCCTCCACCGACGCGTCCTTCTGCGTGCAGAGGAACAGGGGGCGTCCCGAGGCCAGGCTCTCTTCGATCCCCGCCAGCGACGCCGCACGCCCCACGATCAGCGGCACCACCATCCGCGGAAAGACCACCATGTCCTTCAAAGGAAGAAGCGGAAGCCGGTCCAGTTGGGTTTCCGGCTTCGCGGTTTTCTCAGCCATATTCAACAACGCTCCTGTAACGGGAAAAGGAACCCCTCGCGCATCCATACTACACTCTGCCTAACCACAATGCATGGGTCTTATAGGTCTTATGGGAAGCCCATCCGGCCCATAAGACCTATAAGACCCACAAGACCCACGCATTGTGCCCAACACATCAGAAAGCCGGAAGGCCTATCCGGCCTTCCGGCTGTAACGGTCACAGTATAGCTGATTTGCCTACGCGGACGCGCTCTTGCCCTTGGCGCCCGGCTGCTCGACGAAGTCGTTCGTGTACACCAGCAACGGCTCCTCGCGCTTCGACACCACGCCCGGCGTGATCACGCATTCCTTGACGTCCTTGCGCGAAGGAATCTCGAACATGACGTTCAGCATGATCTCCTCGAGAATCGCCCGCAACCCGCGCGCGCCCGTTTCCTTCTCCAGCGCGTAGTCCGCAATCGCCGAAATGGTCTCCTCGGGGAAGTGCAGCTTCACGTTTTCGAGCTCGAACAGCTTCTCGTACTGCTTCGTCAGCGCGTTGCGCGGCTCGACCAGGATGCGCACAAGGTCGTCGCGCGTCAGTTCGTGCAGCGTGCCCACGATCGGCAAACGCCCCGTGAACTCCGGAATCAGCCCGAATTTCACCAGGTCTTCCGGCTCCACCATCGCCAGCAACTTGCCGATGCCGCGGTCGTGCTTCGAGCGGATCTCCGCATTGAACCCGATGACGTTCTTGCGCGTGCGCCGCTCGATGATGCTTTCAAGCCCGTTGAACGCGCCGCCGCAGATGAACAGGATGTTGGTCGTGTCGACCTGGATGCACTCCTGCTGCGGGTGCTTGCGGCCGCCTTGGGGCGGAACATTCGCCACGGTGCCCTCAAGAAGCTTCAGCAGCGCCTGCTGCACGCCCTCGCCCGACACGTCGCGCGTTATCGAAGGACTGTCGCTCTTGCGCGCAATCTTGTCGATTTCGTCGATATAGACAATGCCGCTCTCCGCGCGCGCCGGATCGAAGTCCGCCGCCTGGAGCAGCTTCAAAATGACGTTCTCCACGTCGTCGCCGACATAGCCCGCCTCGGTCAACGTCGTCGCGTCGACCACCGCAAACGGTACATCCAGCATCCGGGCCAGCGTCTGGGCCAGCAGCGTCTTGCCGCAACCCGACGGGCCGATCAGGAGCACGTTGGATTTCTGAATCTCGATCCCGTCAATCTCGCCGCCCGCCGCGATGCGCTTGTAATGGTTGTGCACCGCCACGGAGAGAATCCGCTTCGAACGATCCTGGCCGATGACGTACTGATCGAGGAAGTCCTTGATCTCAGACGGCTTGGGCACCTTCATCGAACGGCTTACGCCGCGACGCGCCCTATCCTCCGCCACGATTTCCCCGCACAGGCTCACGCACTCGTCGCAGATGTTGACGTCCGGACCTGCAATGAGCTTGTTCACCTCATCGTGGCGCTTGCCACAAAATGAGCAGGTGGGCACATCTCCTCGGTTACGATGCGGAGCCATAACTTCCTCCTAAAAAGAAACGCAAACTACCTTGTATATACCATTTGGCGGATATTCTGTCAATAGTTTTCTCCGCCCAGAGGGACCCACATACTGCGCCATCCGCAATTCTGCCAGTCAGAGTATCCCCAGGTCAACTCCGAGTCACAAAGCCGCTCCGGAATATCCCCGGCCGGAAGCTTCCATCGCAAACCCGGCAATCAACCGAGGTCCAGTTTTCCGTGTTTGCGTAGACTCCAAGCCCACGTATACCGAATAAACAGCCAATCAAGCAGCCCTATTTCCGGCGCGCTACAGGCTGCTTGTTCCTGATCAATCGCTCTAAAACCAATAAAGTTCCCCACGTACTATTTCGGCACAAACGTCATCATCTATAGGACACCATTGAATTTATTGAGTTTGGTT
>JAVEWL010000802.1:0-2872 GCA_034004565.1 FCB group bacterium
CTGCCTGCGGCGAGCGAGGCGCCGACTGCGCCTGAACCTGCTTCCGCGCCTGCCGAACCTGTTGCGCCGGTGGCACCGGTGGTGGAGCAGCCGGTTGCGGAAGTGCCTGCGACGCCGGCGCCTGAGCCGGCTCTGGAGGCGGAGGCGCCTGCCGCGGCCGTAACGCCGGAGGTTGCCGCGCCGGAGACGCCTGAGGCGTCTGAAGAGGCGGTGGCGGGTGCGCCGCTGGCGGGGGTGGAAGTTGGAGAGGGGCTGGTTCGGATTGAGCATGTGGTGTCGCGTGGGGAGATTTTGAGTCGACTGGCGAAGCAGTATGGGGTGAAGCAGAGCGATATTGAGAAGTGGAACAAGTTGTCGAACCCGAATGTGCAGCGGGGGCAGCGCTTGGTGCTTTTTGTGGACCCGGATGCGGCTTCGGGGGCTGCCGAGGCGGACCCGGTTCCGGCTGCGGTGCCCGAGGCGGCCGCTCCGGCAGCGGAGGACTCGCAGGATGTGGCTCCGGTTGAGGCGGAGGTGGGGCCTGAAGCGGCGGCTGAATATGAGCGTTATCGGGTGAAGCCTGGGGATACGGCTACGCGTCTGGCGCGGGAGCATGGGATCAGTGTGAAGGAGCTTCTGCGGATGAATGGGATTGATGATGCGGACCGGATTTTGGTGGATCAGGTGATTAAGGTGCCCAAGTAGGGGTTGGTTTGGGCTTGGTTTTTGGCGCCCTCTTGTTCCGCACTGCGGCGGGACTTGGGGGTGTTGGTTTTTTGGGTGGACTTGGTGGACGAATGCCCCCTCACCCTGACCCTCTCCCCCGATGGGGGAGAGGGGAGAAGATGGAGATTTGTGGCACCTCGAAGTCGGCTTTATGACTTGGGGTGTGGCTGGTTGTGGGCTTGTTTGCGTACTTTTCCCGTAGGGTTTTGGGGGTAAACCGTCATTTGTACTGAGGTTGGCTTTGAAGAGGGGGCGGTATACTGTGCTACGAGTTCCATATTTTAGCTGTTGCACGGGGCGCGAGGCGGGCGGCATAGCCAACTGAGGTTTTGGAATGGGGATCCGAATTGTTGTTGCCGAGGAGCACGGTGTGCTCCGCAGCGCTCTTTGCGCGTTGCTGGAAGGCTGTTCGGAATTCGACGTGGTGGGGGAGGTCTCGACGGCGGAACAGTTGGTCGAGATGACGCGCGCGTTGACCCCGGACTGTGTGGTGATGGACTGTTGTGTGCATCGCCGGCTGGCGCCGAATGGTTCGTGGGGCTTGTTGCTGGAGCAGCCGAAGCTGGTGCTGGTGCTGCTGGGGGCGTGCCGTGACGAGCCTTGTGTGCAGCGGTTGCTTCGGAGCGGTGTTCGCGCGTATGTGTTGAAGACGTCGATGGGGGAGGAACTGATCCAGGCGATCAACCGGGCGTGCGCGGGGGATTGTTATATTGATTCTTCGCTTTCGGAGTTTGTGGAGTTGCCGAAGGCGGAGGAGCTTGCCGCGGGTCCGGGTCATGAGATTGGGGGTCTGACGGATCGGGAGCTGGAGGTCTGCCGGCTTCTGGCGTATGGATTCACGAACCTGGAGGTGGCGGAGCAGTTGTCGGTGTCGGGGCGGACGGTTGAGGCGCACCGGGCGCGGATCATGGCGAAGTTGAAGCTGCGCAATCGTGCCGATCTGGTGCGTTTTGCGTTGCATCACGGGCTGCTGCAGGTTCACTAGGGGCATTTGCGGGGCAGTACGGGTAGTAGGAAGGGTTGTTGAAATGGATTTCACGGGGCGTATGGATGACATGGATGAGTGGTATGTGGCGCTTTCGTTGTTGCCGGTTCGGGGCTGGCGCGTTTCCAAAAGGGGACGGTTCGGGAGTTTGAGATCAGTGGTTTTCCCGGAGGGGTGAATGGGGAGAATGGGCTTTTTTCCCTGATGATTCTTTCTTCTTCTGCTTGTACTCTACGAATGGTGTGGATTTATCTTCGCATTGGGTAAACAGCATCCAGTGGGATCGTGGCCGATTGGTGTATGCCGGGGCGGTTTCCCGTCGGAATAAACAATTTTGGACCGTGTGCGGTGCGCCGGTGCGTATCGCTTTCATGGGTTTATTTGGGTAGAAAATCAACAGGGGTCATTCATTATGAAGGGGACATTGCAGCAAGCGGGGTACCTCTTAGTGGGTATTCTGGCCATGGTAGCGCTGAGCGGCTGTCCGCCCGTCGTGCCTCCGACGACGGTCGTAACGGTCTCTCCGGATTCGGCGGACGTGGAAGCCGGTCAGACGATCACGTTGGAAGCCGATTCCAACTCTACGTTGGACACGACGTTCGCGTGGACGACGAGCAATGCCGGCGTGGTGGCGGTGGACCAGACGAGCGGCACGTCGATCACGATTCACGCGGTTGCGGCGGGCACGGCGACGATTACGGCGACGGGCTCGAGCAGCGGTGAAGCGGGGACGGCGCTGATTACGGTTCCGCAGAGTCCGGCGGGCACGATTCAGCCGGCGCTTCAGGCGGCGGGTTTGAACGTGACGATCACGGGCGTGACGATCCCCGCGGATCGGAAGCCGGAGGTGGCGTTCACGGCGACGAACACGAAGGGTCAGACGATTGCGAAGTCGGAACTGAGCGCGATGCGCGCGATCCTGACTCACCTGGAAGCGGCGGGCGACGGGGAAGTGGCGAAGTTCGCGAGCTATATTGTCAACGGTGCGAACGGCCAGGCGACGTACGACTCGGGTCAGTTGAACAACCTGACGCAGTTGGCGGACGGTTCGTTCGTGTTCAAGTTCAACACGGCGATTCCGGCGGGCTATGACGCGTCGGGGGTGCACCAGGTTGGTTTCCAGATCGCGCGTTTGTACGCGGTCAACAACCTGACCTACCCGGCGAACCCCATCTACACGTT
>JAVEWL010000803.1:0-2847 GCA_034004565.1 FCB group bacterium
GAGACGCTCGACGCGTTCTGCGATGCGATGCTCAGCCTGGCGGAAATGGCCGAGATGGGCAGCGATGCCTTGCATGCTGCGCCGGTGAGTTTGCCGGTGGGCCGCCTGGACGAGGTCCGCGCGGCGAGGGAATTGCACTGCGCGTGTTTGCCGTAGGGTAACAGAGACTTTGTGGCACCCCCAAGCCCGGTTTCATGGGCTTGGGGTGTTGCCTTTTTGGTGGCCACGGGGGAACGCAGAAACTACTGAGAGGCTCCCCGCAAACGCTCCTCATTTCTCCCATATTTCTCATGACTCCCATACCTCCCATACCTCCCATCACTTGGGCAATGGGAAGTATGGGAGTCATGGGAAGTATGGGAGGAATGAAATGCGGTGGGATTGAGCCTACTCGTGGCCGATAGAAAAACACCCCCAAGCCCATGAAGCCGGGCTTGGGGGTGCCACTGGTTCTGTTGAGGATTCAGGGCGTTTAGTTCTTCAGCCAGTCCTGGACGAATTCCTGGCGGGTGCCGGGCTTGGAGTTGGCGAAGGGGGCCTTGTCGTCGACGTTTACGCGATGGCCTGTGGCAAGGTTAAGGGCATAGCCCAGGCGAATCAGGACGTATTCGTCTTCCTCTTTCTTGACGAGGCTGATCAGCTCGGGAATGTCGCCCTTCTCCGCAAGACGGCTCATCGCATACGCGGCGCGCTGGCGCACGGGGGCGGGCGCATCGCTCTCGAGCACTTCGAGGCTGGTCTCGCGGGCTTCCTGGGGCTTGCCGTGGAGGTCGAGGGCGCCCAGCATGGCGACGCGCACGTCTTCGTCCTGCTGCGGGTCGAGCGCGCAGTCTTCGGCGACGTCTTCCTGCTTCTTGGGCAGATTGATTTCGAAGGCCCGGGCGGCCTCGCGGCGGACGGTCAAGTCGGCGTCGGCGAGAAAGGGTTCGAGGGCCTTCGTGGCGTCGCCGGTGCCGATGGAGCGCAGTGCGGATGCGGCGGCGCGGCGCACGTCGGGGTTGGCGTCGTTCAGGTGGACGGAGATGCTGTCTACGGCGGGGGCATACATCATCGCGCCCACCTCGTCGATGGCGGCGACGAGTTCGGCGTCCTTCTTGCCTTCGAGCGCGGCCACGGCCTTCTTGGCGACCTCTTCGTCGCGGACGATGGTGAAGTGGTCGATCTGGACGATCTTGTTTTCGGGCTTGGACCAGCAGAAGGTGCGCATGTCGATGCGGTCTTCGAGGCAGTTGAAGAGAGTATAGGTCGGCTGCGCCTGTACGCGCTTGTCGTCGCGCACGGCGGTCCAGAACTCGGGATAGTTCGAGTTGATGTCGCCGCCGTTGACGATGTAGAGCACGCCGGCCTTGTCGTCGCGCTTGTCTTCGCGAATGGGGTAGCTGCGCTCGTAGATGTGGGTGTGGCCGGCCATGTTGAGGCGGACGTTGTGTTTTTCCATGACGCGGGCGACGGCGCCGAGGGTCTCGCCGTTCTCTTTGCGGCTGTCTTCGGGTCCGCCGTAGCCGGCGCAGTAGATCGGGAAGTGCTGCACGACGATCGGCCAGAGGTTCTTGTCCATGTTGGCCAGATCCTTGTCGAGCCATTCGGCGGTCGCCTGGGCCTTGGCGGGGGAGCCGACGTCCTCGTAGGAGAGCAGCACCATGTGGATGTTGCCCCAGGTAAAGGAGAGCTGGGGTTCGCCTTCGTCGGGCAGTTCGTGGTATTTCGCGAACCAGTCGTTGTCCGGGTCGTTGTACATCGAGCCTTCGTGGTTGCCGCGCGCGGTGACGATCATGAGGCTTTTGTTGAGGTCCTCGAAGCGCTTGAAGTGTTCCGGCCAGAGGTTGTACTCGTGGCCGCGCACGACGAGGTCGCCGTTGTTGACGTAGAACTCGGGCTTCCACTGCATGGTGTGGTCGGCCATCTTCGTCTTGGCCCAGTCCTCGCTCCAGCGGCGGGAGTCGCCGACGGCCACGAAGGTCACGGGCTGGATTTTGCCGGGGGCGGTCTTGAAGGTGGCGGCGGCTTCGTCGCTGCCGGCCGTAACGCGGTAGGCGTATTCCGTGGCGGGCTCAAGTCCGGTCATGCGGACGCGGTGGATCTTCGCGGCGGTGGCTTCGGTGGCCTTCTGGTCGAGCGGGGCGCCGGGCTTGCCGTACTCGATGACGCCGACGCTGGCCTCGGGCGTTTCCCAGATGAGGGTGGCGCCGTCAACCGTTACGTTCTGGATATGCGGCCGGATGTAGAAGCTCTGCGCGAGGGCCGAGGTGGCCGCTGCGCATGCAATCAGGACTAGACAAAGGGTGCGCGCGAATACACGCGGCGAACCGGAAATACCCATGGGAATCCGTCTCCTTGGTTGTGAGTTACATGGCTTCGTATGATTCATTTTGGGCACTGGAAATGCAAGAAAAGCCATGGGAGTTATGGGATGCATGGGAAATATGGGAGTTATGGTTCTCCTGCATCCCGGGTGGTTCTTTAACTCTCCGCCCTTTCCGTGGCACAATGACCGGATATCCGACCCTTTGGGCCCGCGCGGAGGTTTCATTTTCGGGCGGGCGCCCCGGGCTGGGTCGGGAAGGGAATATTGGAAAGGCCCGAATGGGCGGGCCGAGGAGTCCTCATGAGCAGCATACACGTAGAGTTGCCGGACGGGTCCGTCCGGGAACTGCCCGAGAACAGTTCCGCGTTGGATTTGGCCAAGAGCATCGGTTCGCGCCTCGCGAAGGCGGCGACGGGCGCCACTATCAACGGGAATGTCGTCGGGCTCACTACCACGCTGCACGAGGGCGACAAGGTGGCGATCCTGACCTTCGACTCGCGCGAGGGGCAGGACGTGTTCCGTCACAGCGCGGCGCACGTGAT
>JAVEWL010000804.1:0-2866 GCA_034004565.1 FCB group bacterium
ACGTCCTCGATACGTTTCAGCTTCTCTTCCGCCTGGGGCAACCGGTCGCTTGCAATGCAACTCTCAATCGCCATCCGCAGCGCCTGCACATTCGCGCCGTCCTGGCTCAGGACCGTGTCCAGCGCCGCCTGCGCCTCCAGATGCCGGTTCAATTCCATGTACAACTGCGCCCGCAGAAACACCACCGGAATCGAGCGTGGCGCAATTGTCGCCGCCTGCTCCGCATACCGAAGCGCCGTCAACGGATTGCCCTGGTGATACTCGATCTCGGACAACCCCAACAGCGCGATCACGTTCTTCCCGTCCGCATCAAGCACCGTCTGCAGGAGTGCGCGCGCGCCCGCGATGTCCGGCGGCTCCTTCTTCAGCAACAGTTGAGCTTCCAGCGCCATCGCCGTAGGTTCGCGCGGATCCTGGGCCCGCACCAACGCGATGAGTTCACGCGCCTTCTCCTGGTTCTCCACGGCCCCCTTGCCCTCAAGCAGGAATCGCCGTGCCAGCTCGAGGCGCGCCGAATTCAATGTCGCGGCCAATTCCGTCCTGTCCGCCGCCTTCGCCGTCGCGTCGTCCAGGGCCTTCAACGCCACATCCGGCGCATCGTGCCGCGCCGCCAACGTAGCCCGCTGCACCGCGATGGCGCCCACCGAATCGGCGCCAAGCCGCTCCTGGCCCTTCTGCAAAGCATATTCACTGAGCTCGCGCTGCCCCTTGGCCGCAAAGAACTCCGACCATTCCTCCACTTCGCGCGTTGTGAGCTTCTCGACGGCCATACCCGCCTCAAGCCGCGCGCGAGCCTCTTCCGGCTTGTTCAGCGCCAAGGCGAGGCCCGCTTCCGTCCGCAAGAGATCCGGCTCCGCCACCCCCGCCGCCTTCGCACGATCCAGCGTCTGGCGCGCCCCATCCAGGTCGCCCAGCGCCATCAACATGTCCGCCAGCGAACGATAGCCTATCGCCAGCATCGGATCGCGCCGCAGAGCCTCGTTCAGAAGCTGCTTCAAGACCTCCGCGTCTTCCTTCCCCGGCGCGCCACCCATGGACTGCGCAACCTGCCGCGCCGCGTTCACCAGATCAAGCGCGCTCGCGTTGTCGTTCGCCAGAAGCCCGTTCGCCGATTCCTGCGCTTCTTTCGCGGACACCGGCGGACCAAACTCCCGCGCAAACAGTGCCGCCGCCTTCTTGTCGTTCGGGTTTTGGCGGATGTACGTTTCAAGCGTGGTCCGCCCCAAGTCGCGCTGCTCGGACTGGAGATACGAAAACGCCAGGAAGAACTGCGCAGGCGGGAAGCCGGGCAGCTTCTCCGACACCATCGAAAGCGTATCGGCCGCTTCCGCATACTTCCCCTGCGCCAATAACTCGCGACCCGTGAAATACTCCGCAATCGGCGCCTGGCCCGGATACGAATCCACGTACTCCTTGATGTACGGCCCCGCCTCTTCGCCGCGGTTCTGGCTGTAAAGCAAATCCGCCAGCAGGATCACCGCTTCGGGGTTGTCCGCCCGCGCCAGCCGATCCAGTTTCTGCAGCGCCTCGATGGATTTCGGCGCGTTCTCGCGCAGCGCATACGCATGCCCCAGCAAGATCGGCGCCTCGACTTCACCCGGATCCGCGGCGGCCACCTTCTCCGCACGCTCAATCGCAAGCGCATAGTCACGTGCCTGGAACGCCGCCTTCGCCCCTTCCATCAACACCGCGGGGTCGTTCGGGGCCAGCCGCAGCGCCTCTTCCATATGCCGCTGGACGCCCATGGCAGACTGCGCGGTCGTGCAATACCGCACCGCCGCAAGCCGGACTTGAACGTCGTCCGGATGCGCATCCACCGCCTCCGCAATCACCTTCTCCGCCTCATTGGGCAAGCCCTGCGCCAGCAACAGTCCGGCCAGTTCGTCGTATACCCCGGCCGGCGCGCCCGGCCGCGCAATCAGATCGCGATACGCCGCAATCGCCTCGTCACGATTGCCGCCGCGCGCCTTCGCCAAGGCCCGGTAATACAGCAACTGGGTATCATCCGGCCGGTCCTGAATAAACTGCTCCGCGTAGTGCTCCAGGTCGGGCCACGAACGCAGCTTCTCGTAGAGCGCCAGCAGGGAATCCTGCACCTCCGTCGCACGAGGCGAGAAGTACAGGTATTGCTGATACCCCTGCGCCGCGGCGCGCAACATTGCCTCCCGCTTCTCGGCAATGTTCGCCGACGCCTCCGCATACCGCTTCAGCGCATCAAGGTCATCCTTTTCCTTTGTGAGATAGCGTCCGTAGAACCCGCGCGAGAGGCTCCAGTTGCCTTTGGCGAATTCCTGCTCGGCCCGCGTCTTCCACTCCTGCAAGCGGTTGTTCTGCCACCAGTAGTAGCCGCCCGCGCCGACGGCGCCCGCCACTACCAGCACCAGCACCGCCACGATGAGCCCTATCCAAAGCTTTCGGGACATCGATCGATTCCTATCCTTTGGCCGATCCCAGCCGGTCCGCCCCATTGCGTCGTTTCTTCAGCAACTCACGCAGGAACAAGAAAGCAAAATAGCTATCCTCAACCAAATAACGCCGGTACAGGCGCCTCGGTTCAAGGCAAAGCCGCCACGCCCACTCCATCCCCGTTCGCTGCAGCAGCACCGGAGCCCGCTTCGCGCGGCCGGCCACAAAATCAAACGCCGCGCCCACCCCGATCGTCACCGGCACCTCGCTCGCCTCGTGATTCTCGTGCAGCCACACTTCCTGCTTGGGCGAACCCAGCGCCACAAAACAAATGTCCGGTTTCGCATCGCGCAACCGCTGCAAAATGGCTTCGTTCTCCTCCGGCGACTTCTCAAACCCCATCGGCGGGCTGTACGAGCCCGCGACTTGCAACGACGGGTGCCGCTCGACAAGCCGCCGC
>JAVEWL010000805.1:0-2864 GCA_034004565.1 FCB group bacterium
TGAGGCAGCGCAGTGTGGCGGTGACCAGTGCGCTGGAGCCGGCCAGGCCTACCCGGCGCGGGATGTTGGAGCGGTAGCGAATGCTGAAATTGCGGTCGTGCAGCGGCAACCCGTGTTGGTCGCTGAACCCCACGAACTTGCGAATGGTCGCTTTCATGACGCGAATACCGCCGTAGTACCCCTGTAGCTTCACGTCGTCCACCAGGTCGTGTACGGTGGCGTAGCGCGAGCGATCCTGGAAACTGGGCACGATTTCGAGCTCGGGGTGCTCGTAGATCGACACTTTCGCGGCGAAATTGCGTAAGATGATGCTGATGGTCTTGCCGAAATACCCGTCGGACGGGTTGCCCACGAGGCCCGCCCGCGCGTAGGCCGTTGCTTCAAATGCCATGGTGATAGTCCCTTCCCGTATAGATCAGGCAAGAGCATACGTGGCCTTTGCGTCCGGTTCAACCCTACAGACGTAACACTTTGAAGCTGTGTGGCTTTCAGGTTATGATTTGCGGGGTGGATGGTATGATGTGCGTGGGCGGACTGTCGGGGAGAGGCGTCTGACCCATCCAGAATTACCAAACTAAGGAGTATCCCATGGTTCGGTCACGGTCGTTGGCATGTTTTGTGGCGATCCTTGCGATCGCCGGGGTTAGCATGGCTGAGGCGCAATCCTATGAAAAGGCGGCCACGCTATCTGTGGCCCCGGCGGATGCGCTTACCTCGTCCGGCAACCAGGGCGGGCCGTTCAACCCGGCGAGCCGGCAGTATTCCGTGGCCAATACCGGCGATGGCACTCTGGCCTGGACCGCCGTGTCCAACCAGCCCTGGGTAAGCGTGCAGATGGCGCCCACCGGCAACGGCACGAAACTGATGGTCGGCTCGCAGTTCACCACGTCCGGCACCGTTTCCATACCCTTGTCGCTATACCGTGGCCCCGACACCGCTGCCGGGGACGGGCCTTCCGCGATAACGGCCTTTGTAACCTACGACACGGATGTCTTGCAGTTTCAAGGGGTAACGCAATCGGCGACATTGGCGGACTGGTATGACAAGAGCCTGGCCGCCGGTGAAACCACCCCTGGACGCATCAGCGTGGTTATCTTCGGCATCAACCGCTACGAGATTACGACGTACGACAATCAGGTGGACGGCGGCGAGCCGACCGACCGTATGAATCCGTTTCCCCTGGGCTCGCTTCGCTTCAGCATCGTGGGCGGTGCCGGCACCAGCACCGGCCTTGGCGTGACGGAACTGGTCATGACGGACGCCGATGTCGAGACCGTCGCGAATCTGTCGTTTCAGCAGGGTCTTTTCTCGGCCTCGGCGATTCCGGGAGGGCAGACGCAGTTTTTCACGGGTCCGGGCGTGTCGACGGTGTCGCTGAACTCGACCGCGAACAGCCTGACCGGCGGCCAGCATACGGCGACCGTCACTTTTTCCGGTAACGGCGGCACGGCCACGCGGTCGGTTGCCCTCACCGTGATACAGAGTTGCACGACTCCGGCGGCGCCCGGCCAGATTCAGGCGAGCGACGGCACATTTTCGGACCGCGTTCAGGTGACGTGGGGGGCAGTCTCCGGCGCGACGCAGTACCAGGTGTACCGCAGCGTGGGCACCGATCCTACGGCCGCCCAGGCGGTAAGCGGCTGGATTACCGGCACTTCGTATAACGATACCTCGGCGGCGGCGCCGTCCGGCGGTGGAAGCGGCTGCAGCTCCTCGTCGAGCTTTACCTATTACAACTATTGGGTGCGGGCGCAAAATGCCTGCGGCACGAGCAACTACAGCGCCACGAATTCGGGCTACCGCGGCGCGAGCGCGAAATCGGCCAAGTCCGGCGCGCTGGTCGAGTCTGCCCTTCCGGCCGCGGAACTCCCCGGTGGCCTGTTTGCTGCGGAACCGAGCGCGCCTCTCGCATTGCGCCTTGCGTCGGCCGAGCGGATTGCGCCCTACAGCCTGTGGGCGCGTGTGGAAGCGTTTGCGGGAGCGACGGCCACGTGGGAGCCACAGTGGTCGTCCGACGGCAAGAGCGTGTGGGTCGTGTTAACGCCCGAAGAACTGTGGACGCCCGGTGAAGTGGTCACGGTCCGTGCCGGCGCCACAACGGTCTCGGGCAAGCCCGTCAACGCCGCAGTCACGCGGTTCCAGATTTCGGTTGCCTCGGGCAAATCGGGCGCGACCCGAATATCCCAGCCCATTTCCGGCGTGGATTACGTCGCCGACGCCGATGAGACGATTTCCGAGGCTGTGCTCACCCGAATTGACCCGGAGGAGGCCGTTCCGGCGTTTGCGGAGGCTGTTGGCGAACCGCTGCGGATAGGACCCGCGCAAGTGTTTGGCGCTCCGCAGCGAGTGTGGCTGCCTGTTCCCGCTGACACCAACCCGGACCAACTGGTGGTCTATTACTATCATGACGGTGGCGCCGATAGCGGCTGGTACCAAGGCGAAAAGGTCGAGGGCTGGCTTGTTCCGGATAGCCTGTCGCGGCTGGATCTCGAAGGGGAAACCTACGTAGGGATCCTGGTACAATACGGAGGAACGGTTCAATTGGGCATGCCCGAAGGGCGGATGAAACCGTCTGAGGCAGCCGTGGCTTCGCTTGGACGTGGCCGCGAACTGGCTGGGGATCTGGCCGTTCTGGCCGTGGCGCTGAGCGTTTTGCTGTGGCGCGGGCGTCGGAGCGGAGGCCGTACCTAGCGACTTGGGCCGACACGGTTCGCCATTGAATTGCGGTGGTATTCGGGTAATTCGTGAAGAAACTGCGCGGGAAATGGCGTGTCATTTGAGGCTGGAAACGCAATTTGCACAATTCTTCTCAACACTGGTATGATGGGTTTGTATTCCCCACGTTCCGGGGGAAGAAGGGTGAT
>JAVEWL010000806.1:0-2861 GCA_034004565.1 FCB group bacterium
GGACGCCGCGGTTGGTGCCGCATCTCGGTTACTGCGAGTACGAGTGCAACCTTTGCGGGCAGGTTTGCCCGACGCAGGCCATCGAGTCGTTGGCGCTCGCGGACAAGCAGAAGGTCAAGATGGGCCTCGCGTATTTTGATACGCAGCGTTGCCTGCCCTACGCGTACCAGCGCGAGTGCATGATTTGCGAAGAGCATTGCCCGTTACCGACGAAGGCGATCCATTTCGTTCCCACCGAAGTGGTGCGGCGCGACGGGACAAAGGTGACGGTGAAGCAGCCCCGGGTCGATCCGGACCTCTGCATCGGCTGCGGTATTTGTGAAGCGAAGTGCGTATTTCGTGACCGGGCGGCCGTTCGGGTGAGCAGCGCGAACGAATCCCGGCACTCGAGCAATCAGCCTATCCTGCCCAGCCTGCCTGGAGCGGCGCCCGTTGCGCCCCCCACGCCGGCGGCAGGCAACAGCAACCCCTACGGTTAAGCATGGAAATCGGACTGCATAACGGACTGGTGGAACTCGCGCCATACGCCCCCGAATGGGCGGATGCGTTCGAGGCGGAGCGCCGTCAGATTCAGGAAGCGCTGGGCGACGCGGCGCTTGATATTCAGCATATCGGCAGCACGGCGGTGGAGGGTATGCCCGCGAAGCCGATCATCGATATCGCGGTGGCGATACGGTCTTACAAGGTGGGCATACCGCTGGTCGAGCGGATCGTTGCGCTGGGCTACGAGTACCGCGGGGAACGAGGCCGGCCCGGCCGCCACTTCTTTGCGAAGAACGATCGCAAGATGACAACGCACCATATCATTTTTCTCGAGATCGACGGCGAGGACTGGAAGAATATCGTTCGTTTTCGCGATGCGTTGCGGTCGGATCCGTCGCTGGCGCGCCGCTACGCCGAACTGAAGCAGCGCCTCGCCGATCGGCACATGCTCGATCGTGAGGCGTATCGTTTGGCCAAGGGGGGCTTCATCATCGAAGCACTGCGCCGCACGACCAACGCCGAGCAAGACCAGGAAGGACGTTAAGAATGGAACTGGGCGATTTCGGGACCCGCAGCGGATTCCAGGTGCCCCGCGCCAACATCGGCGCCATGCGCTTCCCCAAGGACGACGATGAGGCGGTGGCCCTCATTCGGCACGCGATCGATTCCGGCATGCGCTACATCGACACGAGCCGGGGCTACGGCGATTCCGAGATCAAGCTTGGCAAGGCGCTCAAGGACGGCTACCGCGAGAAAGTTATCCTCTCGACGAAGTGGTCGCCCTGGGTAACGTTGATCGAAGACGACGACGATTCGTCCGCGGACTGCGTGCGCAAGCGAATCGAGGAGTCCATGCGACGCCTCGATGTCGATTACCTCGACTTCTACCAGGTCTGGAATATCGACAGCCGAGAACACTACGACATGGCCGTCGAGAGCGGTGGCATGGTCGATGGGATTCGCAAGGCGATAGATGAAGGCCTGGTCGGGCACACCGGTTTTACAACGCACGACACGGTCGAAAACCTGCTTGTCTACCTGGACGAAGCGGACTGGTGCGAAGTCCTTTTAGTTACGCACAACCTTCTTAACGATCAGTATGTGCCCGTGCTCGAGGCCGCCCATGAACGCGGCATCGGCACCATCGTCATGAACCCCGTCGGCGGCGGCAAGCTGACCGAGGACGGGAAGTACCTCGCGAAGCTGGCCGAGGGCGTGGGAGCGGAGTCGGTGCCGGATCTCGCCATCCGCTATCTCATGAGCAACCCCAACATCGACACGATCATCTCGGGCATCAGCAAGGGCAGCGACGTCGACAGTTCAATTGCGTCCGTGGATGCCGGTGCGCTTTCAAAAGACCAGATGGCCCGTATCCACGCGTTTCTCGAAATGGTCTCTGTCGAGCATACCGGCTTCTGCACGGGCTGCGGCTACTGCATGCCGTGTCCGAACAACGTGGACATTCGCGAGATTATGGCCGCGATCTACGACGAGCGCTACTGGGGACTCCGCGAAGCCGCGCGACAACGCTACACCGAGATCAGGGGCAGCAAGGCCGAAGCCTGCACAAAGTGCGGCCAGTGCGCGCCAAAATGCACGCAGCACCTGGACATCCCCGCGGAAATGGCCTACGCCCTGAAACGCCTCGCCGTGGGCTAGGAGACAGACTTCGTAAAGCGCGTCAGAGCGCTTCTGCGAGGGGGGAAAGGCTCCAACAAAGCGTTTTCGCTACGCTGTACCCACAAACATCCCATGCGGTCATGCCACCCCCAAACAAGTTTGGAGGTGGCATGACCAGTGAGTCGGTTTAGGCGGTATTCTTGGATGTCGGCCCCAAGCGGAGTAAGTGCGGAGGAGCTTTCGCAAATCTCCAGCAGTGCTTACTTGGCACCCTCGAAGATGTCCGCGAAGAAGGCGCGCATCGCTTCCCATGAGCGTTCAGCGGCCGCTTTATGGTAGGCCGCACCCTTGGACGGGTCGTCGCCCGACTCCGGATTGCTGAAGCTGTGCACCGCGCCGCCGTAAGCGTTCAACTGCCAGTCGACCTTCGCGTCGCGCATTTCCTGCTCGAAGGCCGCGACTTCCGCGGGCGGAACGTGGGGATCGTCCGCGCCATGCAGCACCAGCACGCGTCCCTTGATGTTCTTCGCATCGCCCGGATCCGGCGTGCCCAATCCTCCGTGAAAACTGACCACGCCCTTGACGTCGGCGCCGCTTCGTGCAAGCTCAAGTACGGTCGTGCCGCCGAAGCAATACCCGATGGCGCCGATACGTGCGGGATCGACCCGCTCGTTGGCAAGCAAGGTGTCGAGGCCCGCCTTCACGCGGTCGCGCTGGAGTTGGCGATCGTTGCGTAAGGCGCCGGCCCATTGGCCCGC
>JAVEWL010000077.1:0-13131 GCA_034004565.1 FCB group bacterium
CCATGAGCCGCGCCGTTGCGGAGATCGCCGAACAAGCCGCCGCCGGGATCGTGAAGAACACGTAGCAATCTCTTCTTTCTCCCTCTCCCTTTGGGAGAGGGCTGGGGTGAGGGCTTCCGCCCACAGCCACATGCAGTGCATTGCGCTACCTTTCGCCATGCGAGTCATTGCGAGCGCAGCGATGCAACTTCTTCAGGTGGAGCCGTGGGTTGATGAGGTTGCTTCGCTGCGCTCGCAATGACTTGGGAAGTTGGAAAGGGAAGGCAGTGCTGAGAAGGCTTGAAGATTTGGACGGAAGCCCTCACCCCGACCCTCTCCCAGAGGGAGAGGGAGGAAGACGGAATTGCTCTTTTGCAATGGCTCGGGTGGGGTGAAACGACGAGTTTATGATTTGGTCTTGCGCTTGCACAGCCATGGGGGGAACGTTCGTGAACATGTCATTCTGTCGCGTATTCATCGCCGCAATTGTCTTCGCGGGGCTTGCCTCGTCCGGCGTTGCCGCGGACTACGAAGACGATGCCTATTCGCGTCCCGTTGAGGATCGCCTGAGTTGCTTTGATTCGACGTGGGGCATGATGCTGTCGGGGAATACGGTGCAGCGATCGGCGCAGTTCCATTGGAATGAGCTGGCGCCCGTGGGGCAGGCCACCGAATGGCGTTTCAAGCGCAAGGGCGGCAGCGGAGGCGGGACTCATATCCTGCTCACCGAAACCCTTCGCCGCGCCCCGGAGCGCATTTCATTCCACGTGCGCAACAATTCCCCGAAGCCGCTGTCGTTTGTTGTCTGCGTGTACGAGATGGACTGGGACAAGTCACGGGAGAAACAGTATAGCGCCTGCGCCATGCCTTACTTGCCCGCGATCGCCCCTGGAGCGGAAGCCGACGTTTTCGTCACCCTGGCCGATGCGCCGATCCAGCAGTCCGAGGATACGAAGATGCGCTATCCCGCGCGCATGAGCATTAACCTTAACGAGGTCGAGGACGAAACGGAATACGACATTTTCCTGAGCGATTTGACCGTTCATTATCCCGGCGCCTCGGACGTAACGGTGGCCGCGGTGACTGCGCCCGAGCAAATGACGGCCGGCGAGCGCATCGAGTTCGCGGTCACGGCGTCCGGGCTGAATCCCGAGCGCGCAGCCGACATCGAGCTGCGAGACGAGCCGCGCGTGTTGTGGCGCATCCGCCTGACGCCTGAAGAAAAGGACGCGCTCGCCAAGGCCGGCGCGACGAGCGTGGCGCGGGAGGTGCCGTGGTATTTGCCGCCGCGGGAACTCACGGCCGGGTTGGTGGTGGACGGCTATCGCGCCGCGGGCGAAGCGGCGCGTGTCCGAGTTGCGAACAAGGAGGCTCCCGCGCTGTCCACAGTGGAGCGGCGCGACTACAACGGGCGCCCCACGTTCTTTGTGAACGACAAGCCGCTGACCTGGAGCGGCTACGCCTCCTACGATTATCAGCCCGGCAACGTGAACGAGTTTGGCGCTTCGGGCGCGGACATGTTCGTGGTGGCCACGAACGCCGGGCAGCACATCCACCAGATTGCCGCGCCGACGTGGAAGGGCGGTGACGTCTACGATTTCGGTGAGTTGGACGAGCGGATCGCGATGGGCCTGCAGGCCAACCCGGAGGCCTTCATCACCCTGCGCGTGTCGCTGGCATTGCCTACGCCCTGGGTGCGGCAGCACGATGACAGCCGCGTGCGCGTGCGGTCCGACGCGGGCGATCTTCCCTGGGAGGAGACCGGTTGTCCCGCCGTATCGCTGGCGTCGGAGAAATGGCGCATCCAGCAGGCGGAATGCCTGCGCAGGCTCCTTCAACACTGCAAGCAACAGCCCTATGCCAAGCGCGTGATTGCGGTGATTTTGGGCGGCGAGGTCACCGAGGAATGGTTCGCGTGGGCCAGCAACGACGGGCAGTACGGCGACTACAGCGCGACGAATACTGAGGCCTTTGCGGCATGGTGCAAGAATAAGGGCCTGCCTTTTACGGCCGTCCCTTTGCCGGCGGACCGCAACCGTGCCGGGTACGACACCTATCCTGCCGACGAGGCAGGGAAGAGTAGCGCCGCCTACGCGCAGTTCTGCTCCGACATGTCCCAGGAGACCATCGCGTACTTCGCGAAGGTCGTGAAGGACGAGACGGACCGTCAATGCCTGGTGGGAGTTTTCTACGGCTACGTGGTGCAACTCGCGGGAGAACCGCGGCAGCACTTGAGTGGGCATTACGCGCTGCGAGCCTTGCTGGACGACGAGAACATCGATCACGTCCTGGGGATCCCGTTGCACAACTTCCGCAGGCTCAACGACGGCTACGACCTCTACACCTCGGCCACGGAGAGTATCTTTGCGCACGGCAAATCGTACGTAAACGAAAACGACCTGTTCTCCTGGCTGCACAACTCGATCTGGTATACGGAGTACGACCCCGCCGACCCGCGCAAGGGCGCGATCCGCATGCACCAGCGCGTGGCGGCGAATGACATGGTCCACGGCGTGTCGCGGCAGTGGTTTTCGCTGCTGGCAAGCTGGCACCACGACGCGGGCTTGCAAGAGGAATTCGCGCGCGAGATCGCGTTGAACCGCAGCGTGTCAGAATACGATCGCACGTCGATGGACGAGGTTGCGTTTGTTATCGACGACGCGACGTTTGCCTCGATGCCGCCGGCATCGCCGCTGCCTCGGGCGACCAACGCCGACCTGCTCTATGCGCTCGGCCGCACGGGCGCGCCCGTGGGCGTGTGGCTGCTGTCTGACCTCGATCGCCTTCCGGAGCGCATTCGTGTCGTCGTGGTGGCGAGCGCCACCGCCGCACGGACGGAGGACATCGCCAAGCTGCGCGAAGTCATCAAGCGCGGCGGCAAGACGGTGGTAGTGATCGGGCCCGCAGGCCTCGTGGACCCCGCCACCATGGAATGGAACTTCGACGCGACGCGCGAACTGACGGGCTTGCCTGTAACGATCGAAGATGCGGCCGCGCCTGGGGCCGCAACCTTGGTCGCGGACGGAAAAGAAGTGTCGTCGATCGCTGCGCTTCGTCCCCGTGCATATTCGGACGAAAGTGGATGGCTTCAATACCGCGACGGCAAGGCGGCGGGCGGCGAGCGCGCGCTGGACAACGGGGGCCGTCTCATCTGGAGCGGGGTGCCGCCCTTGGATTCGGCGCTGCTTCGGATGTGGCTGGAAGCGGCCGGCGTTCATTGCTACGCGCCCGTGGGCTTCACGG
This sequence comes from FCB group bacterium, assembly GCA_034004565.1. GTDB lineage: Bacteria > Hydrogenedentota > Hydrogenedentia > Hydrogenedentales > SLHB01 > JAVEWL01. The sequence goes on from JAVEWL010000077.1 coordinate 3,223, forward strand.
TTCATGCCTCCGCGGAATTAATCGCCGTGACCGCGCCGGTTGCGGGCGAGGCGGTACTCCATTGGCCGGGCGCATTACCCGTGACGGATCTGTTTGACGGTTGGGCTGGATCGGGGAAGAGGATGACGTGTCCGTTCGAAGCGGGGCAGACGCGGTTGTTTGCGATTGCGGGGCTTGCCGGTTGACCCCGAGTCGAGGAACCGAAATGGCATCCAGGAGGGTTATCGCTTCAGCATGCGGCGGGTGCGCTGGAAGGAATCAATGGCGAGACGTTCGAGGCGCGTGCGGTAGACGGTCGCCTCGGTGTACTCGATGCGCATGCCGCGAAACTTGCTCTTGAAGCGCAGGATGTGAGGCATGTTCGCGCCGCCCAGGTCGAGTTCCGCAAAGCTCACGAAGAGATTCCGGATCGCCTCCCAAACAAGCAAAGACTCGGAGCCGTTCCGGCGCAGCGCGGCGTCGGACGCGGCGAGGGAATAGTAGGCGCGGCGGCGATCGTAGACCATGAGGCAGGCCGCGCAGAGACGCCCGTCCGGCATTCGCGCGGTGTACAAGCGTCCCAGATCCTGTTCGGCCACCTGCCCGAGAAAGCGTGTGAAGCGGTGCCGGTCGAGGGGCATTGGGAGGCCGAGACGCGCGAAGAAGTCGCGGTAGATGTCGTAGAAGTCTCGTGGGCACGTTTCAATGCTTACCGTAACGCCCTCCCGTTCGGCGCGGCGGATCTGGGTACGCACCTCACACGCCAGGCTGCGCCACAGGCCTTCCAATGAGCGGCTGCGCAATACGTAGGTAGCGCGAGCACTCTGTTCCCAGGGTAATTGCGCCTCGATGGAGTCCATGAAGGGTGACGCGGCGAGGGTGAGGCGGGAGAAACGGCGCGTGAGCCGCTGGGTGGCGTCCCGCAATTCGGAGCGGAGACTGTCCCAGGCGTCGGGGTGGACCACGACACCGGCATAGGGGGTCGCCCAGGCGCGGTGCGCGACGATGAGCGGGCCGCGGCGGCGGAGTTGCAGGGGCGCGCCGGCCACGAGCCGCTCGCCGGCGAACATGCCGTGGATGACGATGGGGTTATCGATCACCCGCGCTACGGCATTCAGCCACGGGGATTCGTGGTACACCGTACCTTGGGCGGAGGCGCGTACCAACGTATCCCAGGTGGCATGTTCGGCAGGATCGAGCGCGCGAAGGGTGAGGGTTTCCGGCATGGGCATCTCCGTGCATGGGCAAGCGATCTCTTATGGTGGGCTGTAGTATCACAGTGGTAGATGAAAAAGCAAGCCTTTGAAGTGTCTTTGCTGAAGCTCCCCTCGCCCCAGGGAGAGGGAGTCCGTTGTGGGCTTGGCGGTTGTTTTGCGAAAGCCCTCACCCCACCCCTCTCCCAGAGGGAGAGGGAGGAAGACACCCCCGCGCCGCGCGGCTTGAAGGTGTCACGCGGCCGCGATACCCCCTTGGTGCAGGCATTGGCGGAAAGGGCGCAATTCCAGCCTAAGGGGCGTCTGTCAGGCGATACGCGAAATCGTCCGTCTGTGCGCACTTCATCTCGAGCACGCCGTTGCGCAGGGAAACGGGCTGTACGCCGCGAACGGCGCCGCTCTTGTCCAGGGTTTCGATGCGGACGGGTGCGGGCAGCGCCCAGGGCAGATCGCTCCAGCGGATTCGCACCGTGAAGGGACGGCTGTCGGGGAGCGGCGTGACGCGCAAGCCTTCGCCGTCGCGGGCGAGGCGGCAGGCGCCGTCGGTGGTGACGATGCCAAGGTTCACGGGCTTGCCGGAGAGGTTCATGCGAACGAGGCGCGGCTCGGCTTCCATGGGTTTCCAGGATACGCCTGTAACGGCGCTGCCGGTGCCTTCGAGGTGAAGCGTGCCCAGGCGTATGCCGCGCGCGCCGTCGTTGAGTCCATCGAGCGGTTCGCGGCGGAACGTGCCGGGTTCGTAGAGGCCGACGCGGACTTCATACGCCTGTCCGGGGCGCGCGCCGGCGGGCAAGGCCACGGCGACCGTATCCGTACGGGGTTCGCGCCATTCGGTGGTGGGCTGCGCGGGATCGAAGTCGCCCTGGAAAGCCACTTTGTCCTGGTCCATGAAATGCACGAACGCGCGCAAGGCCCGGACATACGGTTTCGCAACGTTCCAGTGGATCGTCAATTCGATGCGGCCGTCGCCGAGGTGGCGCACGGCGGGATCGGGCGCGGATACGAACGTGGCCGACGTGACGGGCGGACGCGCGCCGGCATAGACGCCCGCGGGCGATTTCGACCACTCGGCGATGACGCCGTCGCGGCGTTCGATGGCGGCCTCGAAGAGCCAGTGTTCGCGCGGACCGCGCACGTAGAATCCAAAGGGCGGCAACACGCGGCCTTCGATGCTCCAATCGTCCGTGCCACGGTTGACCCACGCCTCGCCGCCTTCCCAAACGACGTGCTGGCGGTGGATGTTGTTGCCGGCGAATTCGACCGCTTCGATGCGCTGCAGTGCGAGGCCGCGCATGGCGTCGTGCAGGAGCCAGTACTTGCGCACGACGTCTCGGCTGAAGGCTTCGGAAACCATGGGCGGATGCCCCGTTAAGACTTCGGTGCACATGTAATCGTCGCTGTAGATGCCGTGGAGGCGTGCATCGAGGCCGCCCGCGTAGCGCATTTCATACCCCGCGCCGTGCAGGACGAAGCGGTCGTGGTGGGCGGCGTCGAGCCAGGGCACGCGCTCCGCGTCGCGGCAGGCGATCTTCCAGACGGTCCAGTCAGCCTCGGGTTCTCCGGGACGCCATACGCGGAGGTGATTGGTCTGGGCGCCGTCGAGGAAGCCGATGAGCTGGTCGTGCCCGCTCTCGCTGATCTGCGGGGCCCGATCGCCGAGGTGCTCGCGTATCCAGGCGAACTGGTGACCGATTTCGTTGCGCGTGTAGAGGCTGTCGAAGAAGCGGCCGTCGCGCGTCCAGTAGTCGTAGGGAATGATCGAGGACCACACGTCGATGAAGTAGGCCGTGGGCGCGATGTTGTCCTTGATGAGCCGCAGGTTGCGCTGGAGGAACGGTTGCACCTGGTCCATGCGCCAGCGATAGGCCTGCGCGCCGCGGCTTTCGTTAAGCCAGCCGCGCACGGGTTGGCCGTCTTTCGAGAAGCAGATTTTGTCGTAGGAGAAGTCTTCCGCGTCGGGATAGAAGTCGATGTAGTTGTCGTGGGGCGCGAAGTAGACACCGAACTGCCGGCAGAGGTCGGCGAGTAAACGCAATTCCTCCGGAGAACCGAGATGGGGATTGGGCGGATAGATGTCGGGCAGGCGATAGTCGTAGCCGTAGCGCTGCCATGCGTGCCAGACCACCGCCGAATCGACTAAACCGTAAAAAAAAGAATTCTGCAGGGCGGTGGCGCTGTCAGCATAGCGCCCGCCCCAAAGGTCGAACACGAAGCGTCCCGCGAGCTTGTATACGCCTGCGCCAATGTCGAGGCCGTTGATGTCGTGCCAGACGCTTGCGCCTTCCCAGGCGTTTTGCGCGGGGATGAAGGTGAGCGTGGCGCTGTGGGCGGCGTGGAGGGAGTACCGTTTTGCGGCGGGGTCGACGTCGAAGCGCAACGGCGGCACGTCCACGGCCTGCACGATGGCCGGGGCGCCGGCGAATTCGAGTCCCACGAAGGATGTCGAGAGCCGATGGCCGTCGAAAGCGAGGCTGAAGGCCTCCGGTTCTTCGAGTACATTGCCGTGGCCCGCGTATACGCGCTTCGCGACGGCATCCCAGGGGCCCGCGGCAACGTCTTCGATGTATACCGCGCGCCAGGGCTTCGGCGCCGGCACGTTTTCGAGACGGAAGCGCGCTTGCAGGGCTTCGCGTCCGACCCATAGTTCGACGACCGCGTCAAAGGGGCCGTCCGGGCCCTCGAAGCTGTGGCGCATGTGGAAATGGCCTGGGCCCTGGTCGCCCTCCTCGCGCACCGAGGTCAAGGTGGTTAACGAGCGCGCGTCGGCCAGATCGTCGCCGAGCACGCGCAAGGGGAAGCCTCGAAACGAGAGGCTGCCCGAGCCGCCGGTCCGGGTAAAGCGGACGGTCGCGTCCAGGAGTCCGCGATTGCCTTGCGCGACTTCAACGCGGTACCCGGCGCCGTTGCGTTCGATGGTGCCGAGCGTGCGGGCCGGTGTCGCGGAAGGCTCCGAGGGCTGCGGCGTGCCTGCGGCAAGCGTCGGTTCGGCCCAGTACGAGGCGTCGCACGCATTGTTGTTTCGCGGACCGGGGTGGGACTCGAGTTGGACGCGCACGGCCTTTCCCGCGTATGCGCCAAGATCGGCTTCGCCCGCTTGCCAGGTCTTGGCGTCGGTGTGTACATCGAACACAACGTTGCCGAGGGCGCCTTCCGGCGCATCGAGAGGCACCACGCGCACGCGGAAGGTTACGCCGTCGCTGGCGGGCTCGCCCAGCTCGGGATGGTGGTCGCGAATGGCATTGGCGAAACGGAGGGTCAAAGGAGATGTCTCGGGCAATTGGATCGGGAACTCGGTCACGATCGAGCGGAACCGGTCACCCTGCCACGGCGGATGCATGGTGATGCATTCGCGGATGCCGCCGCGATCAATGCCGCCTTCAACGGCCATGAAGCCTCTCGACTCGGGTTCCGAGCCGGTCCAGCCGGCGGGCATGGTCGTGCCCGTTCCCGCGTCGGGCGCCAGCACCACGCGATAGGCCGACAAGCGCCAAAGCGGCGCTTCTGTTGCGGGGCGGACTTGGAACGGCCGCCATTCGACGGTGGAGAGCGGAGCGGGAGTCATGGGCAGCTTCGGCATCACGAGCGCCACCGGGTGGAGGCGCTGAGGCTGCTCGCCTTCGGTGAAGTCCACGTACGCGTGGATGGGATAGTGCGCGTTCAAGGTATTGGCCGCAGGTGTCACGGTGAAATCGAGCCGCGCTGTGGCGCCGCCGTTAACGGTGAAGGGTATGGGGTCGACCGGTGCCGTGGTCCAACCGTCGATGACTCCGAGGGACACGCTACCCGATAGCGCGGTGTCCCCTGAGTTGGTCAGCACCACGTGCAGAGGGAGAGGCACTCCCGTTTTTTTAATATCGCCCGGTCCCTCGATCGCGGCCATAAGGCTACCGGCCTTGTCTTCGGGTTTGTCAAAGGCGTACGCGGGCACCCATGCAACCTGGGTGCAAAGCACAAACGCGATAATAGCGCGTATACGGTATGGCATGGTGAAGGTCTCCGTAGCCTGAGTTCAAGGAATATTAGCACTGGGCCCGTCTCAGCCGGAAATATTGGAATACCCTCTTCACAAGGGATGTTCTCTAACCAATCGGCTGAGGCCGATTCGATTCATTTTGCTCATATCCTTATCGATTTATTGCCGGCATCCTATTCTTTCTGGCGGGAAGGGCAGGTTGACGCAAACGGCCGGTTTCGCCGCTTTGCCGGCGATACGGCCAACACGCAAGGATATGCAGCATGAAAGTGTTCAATATTCCCATTCGAACCCGGATACTGCTTGGACTCTTGGCGGTCGTTGCGGCCGGCTGGGTGCAGATTACGGTATACACGTGGCGCCTCGAGCGCAGTCTCAAGACCATTGCCGAAGCAAAGACGATTGATCTCAACATGCACCTTAACGCACTGCCCGCCGATCCCACGGCCATACATCTGATCCCGCAGGTCACGGTCGCCCGGGAATACTTGGTCTTTGGCACCACCACCGGCAAGGTGCATATCCTCATCCGCACGGAGTCGCAAAACGGCAAGGTGAAGTTTGGCGCGTTCGATTATTACTTCACACGCCACGGCGATAGCTGGAGAGAGACGGACAGCGGATTCTGCGGCGACGGTGAGATGCAGACCGAAGGGCGCGCCGTCTTCGCTTCCTTGAGGCAATAGTCCGAATCAGAACCGGTGCTTGGGCGGCCTTGATGCGGTTGCCCCAAGCGTACGTCAATATTCCCCGCCTATTTCCCTCCCTCGGCTGAAAAGTTCAATTTGGCGGACGAGCATGGTATGATCCGCCAATCTTTGTTCTGATGGCATAGAGGAAGGGAAAAACACCATGGCAGGCGATCGCAAGACCGTTCACGTCATCTGCAACACTCACTGGGACCGCGAATGGGGTTACCCTTTCGAAGAGACGCGCCTGCTGCTGCTCGACTTCATGGACGAGCTGCTGCGCATCCTCGACACGAACCCGGATTTCGGGTCGTTTGTGTTCGATTCGCAGACCGTCGGCCTTGAGGACTATCTCGAGCTGCGGCCGGAAATGCGCCCGACCATCGAGAAGCACGTTTCGGACGGCCGCCTGATCGTCGGGCCATGGTATTCGCTGCCCGAGGAATACATCGTCAACGGCGAATCGCTTCTGCGCAACCTCGTCGTGGGCCACAAGGACGCGGCGGCGCTTGGCAAGGTCAGCAAGGTCGGGTATACACCCTTCAGCTACGGCCAGACCTCGCAGATGCCGCAGATCTACAACGGCTTTGATATCGACACCATCATCTTCTACCGCGGCATCAATACGCCGAACAGCGAATTCCGCATGGAATCGCCCGACGGCTCGTCGGTGCTGGGGATGCGCTTCGGCGCGCTGAGCCGGTTCAGCTATTACTTCTACGTGTACCGCATGCTCGTGTACGGAATGAGCCGCGACGAGTGGTGGTACGACTGGAATCGCGGCGCGCTGCCCTTCCGTATGGCCACGACGCGCAATCCGCGTGGGCATTACTACATCCTTGACCCGAGCAAGAAGCAGTGGCACACGGAACACATTCCGGAGATGCTGCAGAAGCTCGTGCGCGACGAGTCCGAGCATTTCACGACCGAGCATATCGCCTGCATGCAGGGCTTCGACACCAGTAGCCCCGATCCGCGCGAGCCGGAAATCATCAGGATGTGCCAGGAGATGATGCCCGAGCACACGATCAAGCAATCGAGCATCGCGGAATACATGGACGCGCTGAAAGAGGCGTTGGGCGACCGCGAACTGTTCACGATCCGCGGCGAGAGCCGCGACCCGGGCGCCACGGGCAAGTGGACGCACCTGTTTGGCGACGTCATCAGCGCGCGCACGCGCATCAAGCGCGCCAACGCCCGCAACGAAGTGAACCTGCAGCGTTTGGCCGAGCCGTGGAGCGCGCTGGGCTCGATGGTGGGCGGCGAATACATGCGCACGTCCATCGACCGCGCGTGGAAGCTTCTCCTGAAGAACCATCCGCACGACACCATCTGCGGCGCCGGCGTCGATCAGATGGAAAAGGATGTCCTGAACCGCGCCGAGCAGATAGACCTCGTCAGCGAGGGCGTTGCGCGCCGCGGCATGGCCGCCATCCAGCGCAACATCGACAATTCGGACCTCACGGAAAACGACGTGGTCTTCACGGTGTTCAACTCCTGCCCGTTCCCGCGCAACGAGGTCGTCTCGGCGTTCATCGACCTGCCCGATCGCACCGGCTACGAGTCCTTCAGCGTGCAGACGCCCGAGGGCGAGAAGCTGCGCGTGCAGCAGGCCGAGCGCTTCGAGTGGGGCACGCTGGTGCGCAACCTGCAAGACATTTCGCTCGAGCTGCGCTCCGAGCGCATCCGCTGCCAGGTCGAGGTGAAGGACATTCCCGCCTTCGGCTACAAGACGCTGCACCTCATCCGTCAGGACCGCGATGATTACCTGCCCGGTTCGCTGGCGACCGAGAAGAACGTGCTCGAGAACGAGCACCTGCGCGCGGTCTTCAACGCCGACGGCACCATCGACCTCACGCAGAAGGCGACGGGGAACACCTTCCAGGGCCTGCACTACCTCGAAGACACGGGCGAGACCGGCCACTCCTGGACGCACATGGAGCCCGACTACAACCAGACCATCACGTCGCACGGGTTCCCCGTTTCGATCGCATTGGAAGAGGCTGGGCCGCTCATGGCGCGCATGCGCGTGGATTACTTCATGCGGATTCCCGTGGGTCTCGATAACGAGATGCAGGAAAACTACCGCATGGCGATTGACAACCACACGTCGCGCTCGAAAGAAACGCGCGAAGTGGTTGTGACGAGCCGTTTCACGCTGAAGGCCGGGCAGGAGCGGTTGGACGTGGTCACCTCGTTCGACAACACCTGCAAGAACCACCGCCTGCGCGTGCTCTTCCCGACGCGGCTTGATACGGACAAGACGGATTCGGAAGCGGGCTTCGACGTCATCTCGCGCGACATCCACATCAAGGAAACGTCGGCCTACTTCGGCAAGCCGAATCCGCAGTATCCCATGCACCGCTTCGTCGACATGAGCGACGGCAAGCAGGGCTTTGCGATTCTGAACACGGGCATCCGCGAATACGAAGCGATGGACACCGCCGAGCGGCCCCTCGCGATTACGCTGCTGCGCGCGTTCACGTTCCGCCAGTCGCCGATCATCGACCGCTGGGACGTGTATCCCGACATGGAGCTGAGCCAATGCCCGGGCCGTCACGAGTGGACCTACGCCATCTATCCGCACAAGGGCGATTGGACCTCCGGGGTGTTCGATCAGGCCGAAGCGCTTAACCTGCCGCTCGAACTCGCCCAGGCCGGCGCGCACGAAGGCACCCTGCCCAAGTCGCTGAGCCTCGTCGAGGTCTCCGGCGGCAGCCTGCAGTTGACCGCCCTCAAGAAGGCCGAAGACGGCGACAGCTACATCGTCCGTCTCTTCAACCCGACGGAGAAGGGCGCCATCGGCACGCTGAAGGTGTTCAAGGACATCAAGCACGCCTGGCTGACGAACCTCAACGAGGAACGCCAGCGCGAGCTTCAGCCCAGCGGCAACACCCTGAGCCTCAAAGTGGGCAAGAAGAAAATCGTTACCGTGGAATTTGAGATCTGATAGCGGTTCCTCCTCTCCCCCAAAGGGGGAGAGGGGGCGTTCGTCCATATAGTCCATCGGGTCCATACGGTCCATCGCACAGCCGCTGATCATGAAATGAGGAAGAGATGCCCTATACGCAACTGAACCGACACGAGATGCACTTCAAATCGCTGAGCGAGCGCAAGAACAAGGTCTTCATCGAGCGTGATAACGTGCCCGTCACGGCCACGCCGCATCCCTTCACGCCCGCGGGCCAAGCCGTGATCGACGAGACGGTTTCGCGCATCAAAGCCGCCCGCGAAAAAGGCGCGTCGCGCATGCTGACCTTCGGCGCGCACAGCATCAAGAACGGTCTCGCGCCGGTGCTTATCAAGCTCATCGAGGATGGTTGGATCACGCACCTCTCGACCAACGGCGCCGGCATCATCCACGACTGGGAGTTCGCTTTCCTGGGCCAAAGCAGCGAGGACGTCCGCGAGAACGTGGACCGTGGCCAGTTCGGTGTGTGGCAGGAGACCGGTTTCTACATCAACCTCGCGATCGTGGTCGGCGCCTACGAAGGCCTGGGTTACGGCGAGGCGGTCGGCGCGTTTGTGCAGAACGAAGGCCTGCAGATTCCCTCCGAGCACGAGCTCCAAAAGGCCGTTGCGGAATCGATTGCCACCGACCCCGAGCATGCGGCGTCCGCGGCGGATCTCCTTTCCGCCGTGCGCGGCTTCGACCTGCAGGCGGGCTGGATGGCCGTGCCGCATCCCTACAAGCAGTATGGATTGCAGGCGGCGGCGTACCGGCTGAAGGTGCCCTTCACCGGCCATCCGATGATCGGCCACGACATCATCTACGTTCACCCGATGAACAATTGCGCCGCCATCGGCCGCGCGGCGCAACGCGACTTCCTCGCGTTCGCGCACAATGTGTCGCTGCTCGAAGGCGGGATCTACATGTCCATCGGTTCGGCGGTGATGTCGCCGATGATCTTCGAGAAGTCGCTGTCGATGTCGCAGAACCTGGCCATTCAGGACGGCAAGCACATCGACCACCATTTCATGACGATCGTCGACCTTGCGGAATCCCACTGGGATTGGCAGCAGGGCGAGCCGCCCATGGACAATCCCGACTATT
>JAVEWL010000807.1:0-2859 GCA_034004565.1 FCB group bacterium
ATCAGAAGGCGCTTCGCCAGGCGGTCGACATCTTCCCCGCTCACGCAGGGCCACGTTACGCCGCAGCAGTTGCCGCAGGCGGTGCAGTCGATCGCCGCAGCCACCTCTTCGTAAAGTCTGTGGACCTGCGCATCCACCTCGTCTTCGTCCCGCCCCTTCAGGAAGGTTCGAAAGCGCCAGTTCTCCTCGTCCCGTTCTTCGGAGAGACGCTTTATGCGTTCCAGGTTGGTTTCCAAGAAAAACGCTCCTTTGCGACGGAATAATCATTGGCAACTAGATGCACAGTGTGTACAATGTAATAAATACTGGATTCATCCGGGGCAGATAAGTCTCAGCGGGTTTGCAGGTATGGGCTCCTGCAGAGGGCACCTCTCGCGGCCGGCTTTGACCCAGCACGGCAAGGGAGAGCAGGGTAATGTCTGAAATTGCGCCATTGCGTTTCAGCCTCAAGTATGCTCCGTGCCTGGACGGAATGCGGGCTATTGCGGTACTGCTCGTAATGTTACACCATTCCCGCGCACCGTTGTCCGCCGGGGGCTTTATCGGCGTAGACATCTTCTTCGTTCTCAGCGGCTTTCTTATCACGGGCTTGCTGCTGTCCGAGCACGCCAAGACCGGCACCATCAGCTTCTCCAAATTCTACATGCGCCGCGCGTTGCGCCTCCTGCCCGCGCTTTTCCTGCTGCTGGCGCTCATGCTCATCCTCAGTCCCCTCTTCGGCGGACTCCGCACCACGGCCATCGACGCGGTCATCGTGCTCGGATACATTGCCAATTGGACGAAGGCCTTCGGATTTGAACGCCCCGTCTTTCTGAGTCATTGCTGGTCGCTTTCGATCGAGGAACAATTCTATATCCTATGGCCCGCGTTGTTCCTGTTCTTCAGCTCGTTCCTGCGGACGCGGCGCGCGCTGTTGCTCGCTATCCTCGCACTGACCGCGCTTTCCGGCATCGAGCGCACGTGGCTGTATCTTTCCGGTCATCCGCCCGTGCGGCAGTATGCGGGCCTCGACACCCGCGCGGACGCGCTCCTGGTGGGATGCGCGCTGGCCGTGGGCCTGGCCGTCTACGGACTTCCCCGGCGCGGCTCCAAGGCCGCCAGGATTGTGCTCGTGGGCACCCTCATTGCCATTCCCTGTCTCGCGGCAATTGTGAAATTTGCCTTGTGGCGTTCCGCCTGGATGCAGACCGTTGGCTTTACCCTTATACCCCTGCTCACGGCGATCGTCGTAACATACCTGATGACCAACCCCCTGAGCGTACTGACGCGTGTCCTCGAGTATGCCCCGATGGTGTGGGCCGGAAAGATTTCGTACGGCCTCTACCTGTTCCACTGGCCCATCATCCGTTACATGAACAACGCGGGATTCTCGCGCTGGACCGTTATAGCCGTCGCGATCCCCGCAACCTTCCTCATCGCCGGCCTTTCGTACAAATATATCGAGGCCCCGGCTTTGAAACTGAAGGAACGATTCCGCGCCGCCGCTCCCAGGCCGGACACGACCGAAATCCCGGTCTCGATTCCCTTTTCCTCTGCCGCCCCCACACCGTAACCAAAACGGCCGCCACGCGCTCCAGCCCAACTTTGCCCCCGGGCCGCTCGTCTTGACATGCCGCAGGTCAGATGCCATTATCGCCCGCGACGCGGTTCTTGGAGCATGTGGAGGCCACGATGGCATGAACTATCGCGCATTGGTCCTGGGATCCGAAGGATTCGTTGGCAAGCACCTCCGCCCTTACCTCCTCGATCACGGATGGGAAGTGCTCGGTGCGGACCGGCATTCTCCGGAAGAGCGCACGGACCATTTTCAATGCGACATCTCCGACAGCGAGCAGGTCGAAGCCCTCTTCGAATGGGCCGGCGACATCGGCTGCGTATTTCACCTCGCGGGCATCACGTTCATCCCCGAGGCGGAACGCGATCCCGGCCGCCTGATATCCAACAACCTGGTCGGGTCCATCAACGTGGCCACGACTCTGCTGCGCCGCGTTCCCTCGGCCCGCCTTATCAACATCAGCAGTTCCGAAACCTACGGCATGCCCCGGAGCCTCCCGATCGACGAGGAGCACCCGCTCTGGCCGCGCAACCCTTACGCGATTGCCAAGGCCGCCTTCGAGCAGTACTGCTCCATGCTGCGAAACAACAAGAACCTGGACGTAGTCACCATACGCCCCTTCAATCACTCCGGACCGGGGCAACGTCCCGACTTCGTCCTTCCCAGCTTTGCACGGCAGATTGCCCTCATCGAAGCGGGACGGCACGAGCCCATGGTTACCGTGGGCAACCTCTCCGCCGTACGCGATTTTCTCCACGTCGACGACGTGGTGCGCGCCTACGAACTCGCGGCGCGGCAAGCCCCCGCGGGCGAGACCTACAACGTGTGTTCGGGCGAAGGCCATTCGATTCGCGAAACCTTGGACCGCCTGCGGGATCTCTCCAGGGTGGACGTCGAAGTCAAGGTCGATCCGGCGCGGCTGCGCGCGATCGATATTCCGGCGTTTTGCGGGCGAAACGACAAGATTGCGCGCGAACTGGGCTGGAAACCGAAGCGCGCGTTCGATGAATTGCTGGCGGACCTGCTCGAGTATTGGCGGGCTCGCGTAACGGAGGGGCAGGTCGCGTAAAGGGGATCGCGCGTGGGTGGGTCCGGGGAGGCGCCTGCGGTGAAAAGTGTGCGGCGTCGGTCGCGAACACTCGGGCTGCTCCTGTTTGCGGCCATGGTCTTCGTCTCAGCCTGGGCGCATCTGGCCGGGCTCTCGCACGAGGGCATTGACGATGTCGACTCGGCCGCGCTGTACCGCATGCTCACGCACCGCCTGCCCGCGCACGATCTTTCCTATTTCGGAGGCTATACCGACG
>JAVEWL010000808.1:0-2859 GCA_034004565.1 FCB group bacterium
TAGCAGAACAACATTCCGCTGGACGAGATGAACCCGAAAATCGCGAGCCTGAAGGAAGGCCTGCAAAAGTTATACGCGCAGAAGTCCATGGAGATGCCGCTTGACGACATCGATCGGGCCGACGAGGGGTTGTTCAACCGGGTTATCTGGCATTCGGTGAAGGGGTACGACGTGCCGTATCCAAAGCTGGCGCAGCGGGTGCAGGTTGGATCGGATTCCTGGGGCGTGGCGGAAGACGAGGATGAGGATTAGTATGCGCATTCGGAAGGAACCGAGTGGATTTACGTTGATTGAGTTGCTGGTGGTTATCGCGATTATTGGGATCCTCGCGGCGATCCTGCTGCCGGCGTTGTCGCGCGCGCGGGAGGCGGCGCTTCGCGCCGACTGTGCGAATAACCTGAAGCAATTAGGCATCTGTCTGAAGATGTACGCGGGTGAACACCGGGGTCTCTATCCGCAGCGCCAGGTGTTCCGGATCAACGGCGCGCTCAGCCCCGAAATGATGTTCAACGGTCCCGCCGTCATCCCCGAGTATTTGAACGACTACAACGTCCTGTGGTGCCCCTCGTGGGCGCAGACTCCGGATCCCGTCGCCCGTTACGACGGCAACAAGGGCGATGGGGACGGCATCATCGAGCCCTTGGAAATCGGCCAGGAGCCGTATCACTATACGGGTTGGACGGTTCGTGAAGACGTCAACATTCTCGGACCGCTGGTTGGAACGGTTGGCACGGGGCTTAACGGGAGGCATGAGGAACCGGAGTTTCACGAGACGCCCTGGGGCGAGCTCGCGCAGGCAAATATTGACAGCGGTGGCGCCGCCAGCGACGAAGATTACGATTTCTCAGAGACTTTTCCGGGCACGCAGGCCGGAGGCGGTGATGTGTTGCGCCGATTGAAGGAAGGCATCGAGCGGTTTCTTATCACGGACATCAATAATCCCCCGCCTCTTGGCCAGTCAATTCTTCCCGTGATGTGGGACCACTGTACCACGAAGATCATCGACTTCTCGCACGTGCCGGGCGGTGGCAACGTGCTGTATATGGACGGCCACGTCGAGTTCCTGAAATACCCGGCGGACAAGTTCCCCTTCACGGTGGACAGCGCGCGGACCCTGGGGCGGTATGGCAAGCCGTTCGATGGATTCTAGCACTTTGTCAGTCGTGGTCAGACGGGCTTGTTGCTTCCGGGTGGCACCTTCAAGCCGCGTGACGCAGTCGCGTAGCTTGTGGGTGGGGTAAGGGTGATACGTTGGCTTTGGTGCGAGCCCTCACCCCGACCCTCTCCCAGAGGGAGAGGGAGGAAGACACCCACAAGCCACGCGACTTGAAGGTGCCACCCGCAAGAAGACCACCCGGTATCTTAAGGCTGACAAAGCTCCAGGGGATGGGACTTATCCCTGGCCTTGCGGGTTTGGGAATGATACTGCGGAAAGGGAAAGACCATGTTGCGAGTCCTGCTGACGTCCGTTGCCCTTGTGAGCGTGTGCGGCGCGGCTTCGGCCGCGGGAGTGGTCATCGACGCGGGGAACGCGCGGCCGCCGATCTCGAAGTACATCTACGGGCAGTTCATCGAGCATTTGGGGCGCTGCATTTATGGCGGGATATGGGCGGAGATGCTCGAGGATCGCAAGTTCTTTTACGCGGCCGGGAGCGAAGAATCGCCGTGGAAGGCCGACGGACAGGTGACCATGGCGAAGGACAACCCCTACTCCGGTGAGCAGGCGCCGGAGGTTCGCGGGAGCATCGCGCAGGGCAAGCTGGCGTTGCGCAAGGGCAAGGAATACGTGGGGCGGGTGGTGGTGTCGGGCACGGGTGCGGTCGTGGTGCGGCTGGTGTGGGGTCCGAACAAGGAAGACGCGCAGGAGATAGCGCTTCCGGCGGTCACGGCGGATTACGTCAAGACGCCGTTGCGCTTCACCGCGGGCGGCGACACGGACGACGGGCGGATCGAGATTGCGGGCGAGGGGCCGTTCCGCGTGGGCGCGGTGTCGCTGATGCCCGCGGACAATGTCAAAGGGATGCGCGCGGACACGCTTGCCTTGCTGAAGGAACTCGATTCGCCGGTGTACCGCTGGCCGGGCGGGAACTTCGTGAGCGGCTACGACTGGCGCGACGGCCTGGGCGACCCGGATCGGCGGCCCACGCGCAAGAATCCCGCGTGGCAGGGTATCGAACCGAACGATTTCGGCATCGACGAATTCATGGTGTTTTGCCGGGAAATCGGCACCGAGGCCTACATTACGGTCAACAGCGGCCGGGGCGACGTCGCGATGGCGATCGAAGAACTGGAATACGCCAACGGCGCGGCTGACACGCCGCAGGGCAAGCGCCGCGCGGCGGCGGGGCATCCGGAGCCCTACGCCGTGAAGTTCTGGAGCGTCGGCAACGAGATGTACGGCGACTGGCAGCTCGGACACATGCCGCTGGAAAAATACATCGAGAAGCACAACACGTTTGCCGAGGCCATGCGCGCCAAGGATCCGTCGATCACGATTATCGCGGTGGGCGCGACGGGACCCTGGAGCGAGGGGATGCTTGCGGGCGCGGCGGAGCATATGGACATGCTCAGCGAGCATTTCTATTGCCAGAGCGTGCCGGACTTGGCGGCCCACGTGCGGCAGATGACCGACAACGTGCGCGGCAAAGCCGAAGCGCAGCGGAAGTACTGGGAGACGATTCCGGCGCTGAAGGACAAGCGCATTGCGATCGCGCTGGACGAGTGGAACTACTGGCCACATGACAGCATTCGTAGGTCACCCAAGTGACAGCATTCGTAGGTCAGTGTCTTGCTGTATAGTAACAGTAAAAGCCTTTGGGAGGCCCTCATGAACAAAAAGGGAACGCGGCCCGGCGCCGT
>JAVEWL010000809.1:0-2857 GCA_034004565.1 FCB group bacterium
ACGGGCGCGGGGATGATGGATTGCAAGCGCGCGCTCGTCGAGAACGACGGCGATTTCGACAAGGCCGTCGTGTGGCTGCGCGAAAAGGGCATGGCCAGCGCCGCGAAGCGCGTCGGCCGGACGGCGTCGGAAGGCGCGGTCGCGTCCTATATTCACATGGGCGGAAAGATCGGCGTGTTGGTCGAAGTCAACTGCGAAACCGACTTCGTGGCGCGCACCGACGATTTCCAGACCTTCTGCAAGGACGTGTGCCTGCAGATCGCGTCCCAGTCGCCGCGCTTCGTCGAACGCTCCGAGATCAGCGAGGACGTCATCGCCGAAGAACGCGGGATTGCGCTCGCGCAGGCGAAGGAAGCCGCACAGGGCAAGCCCGAGAACGTGCTGCAGAAGATCGCCGAAGGCCGCCTGAACAAGTGGTTCCAGGAAGCCTGCCTCATGGAGCAGGCCTTCGTGCGTGAACCCGACAAGACCATCGAACAGCTCGCGAAGGAACTCAGCGGCAAGCTCGGCGAGAAGATCGCGGTCCGCCGTTTCGTCCGTTATCAGTTGGGCGAAGGCCTCGCGAAGCGCGAGTCGAACCTGGCCGAGGAAGTGGCCCAGGCGACCGCCCAGAGCAAGTAGCGCCAATTTCAGTTTAAACGGGTTGCAACCGAGCGGTTCCGGTGGAACGGCTCCAAGGGGGCATACGGACGGTGGCTGACAAACCGGCTTACAAGCGGATCCTGCTCAAGCTCAGCGGAGAGGCGTTCGACGCGGACGGCACCTCGGGCGGGATCAACTTCGGCGTCGTGAACCAGTTCTGCGACGAGTTGGTCAAGGTCCATGCCATGGGCGTACAGATCGGCCTCGTCATCGGTGGTGGCAACATCATCCGCGGGGCCCACGTCAGCGCCGAGACCGGACTCGATCAGCCGACTTGCGACTACATGGGCATGCTGGCCACGGTCATCAACGCCCTCGCGCTCCAGGGTGTGCTCGACAAGAAGGGCGTGTCGACCCGCGTGTTGACCGCGATTGAAATGCGGCCCGTCGCCGAACCCTATATTCGGCGGCGGGCCATTCGCCATCTTGAAAAGGGGCGGGTGGTCATTTTCGGCGCGGGCACGGGCAATCCCTTCTTCACCACGGACACGGCCGCGGCGCTGCGCGCCAACGAAATCCATGCCGAGGCGCTGTTCAAGGCCACGAAGGTCGACGGCGTTTACGACAAGGATCCCATGAAGAACCCCGGCGCCGTGAAGTACGACGAGCTCAACTACACGGAAATCCTGACGCGGAAACTCAACGTGATGGATGCCACGGCGATCTCGCTTTGCCGCGCGAACAACATGCGCATCCTCATCTTTAATTTGCTCGAGCCCGGCAGTATCATGAGAGCCTTGATGGGCGAAGCCATAGGGACGGTTGTGAGAGGAGACTGACCAATGCCGCACCAGATCGTCACGGAAGCCAAGTCCAAGATGCAGAAGAGCATCGACGCATTTCAGCACGAGTTGACCACCATCCGCACGGGCCGCGCCTCCATTGGCATCCTGGACGTGGTCGAAGTAGACGCGTACGGCTCGAAGATGAAGATCAACCAGGTCGGCACCGTGGCCGCGCCGGAACCCCGGCTGCTCGTGGTGACGCCCTGGGACAAGGGCCTTATCAACGCCATCGAAAAGGGCATCAAGACCTCTCCCCTCGAACTGAACCCGATGAACGACGGCCAGGTTATCCGCGTGCCGATCCCGCAGTTGAGCGAGGAACGCCGCCGCGACCTCGTGAAGCTCGTCAGTAAGCTCGCCGAGGAGACCCGCGTGGCCGTGCGCACCATCCGGCGCCACGCCGTCGACGAGATCAAGAAAGAGCAGAAGGACGGCGCGATCCCCGAAGACGACGCCCACAAGCTCACGAACGAAGTGCAAAAACTTACCGACGAGTTTGTCGAAAAGGTCGAGCACGTCTTGAAGAGCAAGGAAGAGGAGATCATGGAGGTCTAGCGCCTCCCCTATCCCCCACTTTCTTCATCGTGCTCGTGCTCGTAATCGTACTCGTAATCGATCTTCATTCGTAATCGTAATCGTGCTCGTAATCGTAATCGGACTTGAAGGTATCGAGTATGAGCACGATTACGAGTACGAACAGGAACATCGATTACGAGCACGATTACGAGCACGAGCACGAAAAGCATTTAACAGTATAACGGAGCGGGATAGCCCAACATGGCCCTCGCAGACCTCGATAGGACGCAATTGCCCCACCACATTGCCATCATCATGGATGGCAACAGCCGGTGGGCGGCGCGCCGTGGGCTCGACCGCGAAGAAGGCCACGAGGCCGGCGCGAAAAGCGTGCGTTCCACCGTCGAGGCCTGCCGCGAACTGGGCATCGGCGTGTTGTCGCTCTATGCCTTCTCGACCGAGAACTGGCGCCGGTCGCAGGCCGAAGTCGAGTTTCTTTTCCGCCTTCTCGGCAAATACACCCGCCTCGAGGCCGAGAACCTCCACAAAGAGGATATCCGCATCGTCTTTACGGGCCGCCTGGACGAACTCTCGCCGAAGGTGACGGAAGACATCACCTACGCGATGGACCTCACCAAAGACGACAAAACGATGATCCTGAACGTCGCGCTGAACTACGGCGGTCGCGCGGAAATCGCCGACGCGGCCAAAGCCATTGCCGCCGACGCCCTCGCGGGAAAAGTCAAACCCGAGGACCTCGACGAGAAGCGCTTTGCCCAGTACCTCTACCGGCCGGATGTCCCCGATCCCGACATGCTGATCCGGACCAGCGGCGAGATGCGCCTCAGCAATTTCATGCTCTGGCAACTGTCCTACGCGGAGATCGTGCCCCTGCGCGTGCTCTGGCCCGACTT
>JAVEWL010000810.1:0-2857 GCA_034004565.1 FCB group bacterium
ATCTCCGGTGAAGAATCCTTCCAACAGACGCGGATGCGCGCGCGGCGGCTCGGGGCCCTGAGCGACAACCTGCTCGTGCTGTCCGAGACCGAGATCGAGGTCATTGACCGCCATCTCACGCAGGAGCAGTACGATCTGGTCGTGGTGGACTCGATCCAGTCGGTTTACTCCTCCGAAATTGCCTCCGTGCCGGGCAGCGTCAGCCAGGTCCGCGAATGCGCGAACGCGCTGCTGCGCATTGCCAAGAGCACGGATGTGCCGATTTTCCTCGTGGGCCACGTAACCAAGGAAGGGGCCATTGCGGGACCGAGGGTGCTGGAACACCTGGTGGATACCGTTCTATACTTCGAGGGCGAGGACAAGCAGGCCCTGCGCATACTCCGGGGAGTTAAGAACCGCTTCGGTTCGACCAACGAAATCGGCGTGTTCGAGATGACCGAGGCGGGTTTGCGCGAGGTGCCGAACCCGAGTGCATTGTTCCTGAACGAGCGGCCCCGGGGAGTGAGCGGGTCGATTGTGATTCCCAGTATCGAGGGCACGCGGCCCTTGCTGGTCGAGGTGCAGGCGCTGGTCGGCGACACGAGCCTCGCGTCGCCGCGCCGCACGGTGACGGGCGTGAATCCGAACCGCGTGTCGCTGCTGCTGGCGGTGCTGGAGAAGCGCGCGGGCCTGCATGTGTCCGACAAGGACGTGTTCGTGAACGTGGCGGGCGGCGTGAAGCTGGACGAGCCCGCGGTGGACGTGGCGATTGCGATCGCGCTGACCTCGAGTCTGCTGGGCGCGCCGGCGGCCACGAACGTGATTGCATTTGGCGAGGTGGGGCTCGCGGGCGAGATTCGCGCGGTGAACATGTCGCGCGCGCGGGTTGCGGAAGGCGTGAAGTTCGGCTTTACGAAGTGCATTTTACCCAAAGGAAGCGTCGGGGATGTCGAGGAGACCGGCGTGGACTTGATGCCGGTGACGAGCATCGGCCAGGCGATCGATTTGGCATTGGAGCGGTAGCATGGCGAAAAAGACCGAGAAATCCCACGACGACGTCCTGCGCGAGGCCCTGATCATGGTCTCGCCCGGCACGAGAATCCGCGAGGCCATTTCGGCCATCCTGCAAAGCCGCACGGGCGCGCTGCTGTGCTTCGGCAACCCGAAACGGCTTTCGGAATTGTCCGAGGGCGGGGTCGAGTTGAATGCGCCCAGCACGCCGCAGCTTTTGTATGAACTGTCCAAGATGGACGGCGCGATCATCCTGAACGAAGACGGCAGCCGGATCCTCTATGCCAACCGCTTCCTGCGCCCGAACGCGACCATTCCGTCCAACGAGACGGGGACGCGCCACCGCGCCGCCGAGCGCATTGCCCAGCAGGCCCAGTCGGTGGTGGTGGCGGTCTCGGAGCGCCGGGCCAGCGTAACCCTGTACGTGCGGGACATCCGCCATGTCATGGACAGCATCCCGACGCTGCTGAACAAGTCCACGCAGGCCATCGCGACGCTGGAAAAGTACCTCACCGTGCTGAACCAGTCCATGCTCGATCTGACGACGCGCGAGTTCCAGGATATGGTGACGATTTTCGACGTGTGTCGCGGTGTGCAGCGTTGCGAGATGGTCGTGCGCATCGCCCACGAGGTTGACCCGTACATCCTCGAACTGGGTACCGAGGGACGGCTTATCGCCCTGCAGATGGAGGAGCTTATCCTGCCCGTCGAAGAGGCGGAGCTGGTCATTAAGGACTACTACAAAGAAAAGGCGGGGGTAACCTTCGAGCAGGTGCGCCAGAAGATTCGCGAGATTCCGCAGGCCGAACTGCTTAATTTGTCCGACATCAGCCAGGCCCTGGGCTATGGGCCCCAACTCCGCAGCGTGGATACGTATTTGTCGCCGCGGGGGTATCGCCTGCTGACGCAGACGCACCGGCTTACGCCCGGCCTGATCGAAAACCTGGTGCAGCGGTTCGGGTCGCTGCAGGCCATTTTGCGGGCGTCGAAGGACGAACTGGTCGAGGTGGACGGGATCGGCGAAGTGCTGGCGGAACGGATCCGCGTGAGCTTGAACCTGCTGCGCAGCCAGTTGGCGTTTGACCGGGTTCGGCGGTAGGTGATTCTATGCCACTTCCAAACTTGTTTGGGGGTGCTTATGTAACCCCGAATTCTCATTCGGGGGTTCTTCTTCGAAGCGCAAAGACCCCGAATAGGAATTCGGGGTTACATAAAAGCACCCCCAAACAAGTTTGGAGGTGGCATATCGACAGAAGCGGGTAGCGGGAGAAAGGAAGCGGATTTGACGACCCAACTCATCGTGGGGCTCGACCTGGATACGCGGGAGCAGGCGCTGAGCGCGGTGCATGCGTGCCAGGGGTGTGAATGGTTCAAGATCGGCTCGCAGTTGTTCACGCGGTGCGGACCTTCCATCGTGAAGGAAGTGCTTGGTCTCGGGCGGCACGTGTTTCTTGACCTGAAGTACCACGACATTCCGAATACCGTCGGGAGCGCTTGCCGCGCGGCGGCCGAGCTGGGCGTGTCGCTGCTCACGCTGCATGCCGCCGGCGGGCGCAAGATGATTGCGGCCGCGCGCGAGGCCGTGGAGGGGTCGGAGACGCGCTTGCTGGCTGTCACGGTGCTCACGAGCCTTTCCGAAGATATGCTGAGGAACGAGGTGGGATTGCCGGAGTCGCCCGCGGAAGCGGTCCGGCGTTATGCGAAGCTTGCGGTGGATTCGGGCGCGCACGGCATCGTCTGCTCGCCCTGGGAGATCGACATCGTGCGCGAGGCCGTCGGGCCGGACGCGCTGGTGGTCACGCCGGGTATCCGGCCGACGTGGGCTTCGGCCGACGACCAGGCCCGCATCATGACGCCGCGCGAGGCG
>JAVEWL010000811.1:0-2854 GCA_034004565.1 FCB group bacterium
CGGGGAAAGACAAGGCATGCATCGCAAGGACTTCTGCTCGTCGTGCTGGGGCTCGATCTCGAGCGATGGAACGGCTTTTTCGATTTGGGCAACGCGGTTTATTGATCCGAAGGTGGCCGAGCAACAGCCGCCGGAGGTGTTTTCTCCGTTGCGCCGGCTCTTTTATGAGGCCGTGGGCTTGGAGGACCGCCGCGAACTGGCCAAGGCTTATCTGGCGGCGCAGTTGTTGCGTCGGCAACGGGCGTTTCGCCTCATCAAGGAAGGCGAAGAGGGCGACGAGAACGTGCGGATTGCGCTATTCGCGGATCGCATCGGCGACCGCTTAATCGAGGTACGCGACCCGAATCTGACATATGCCGAGATGGAGGCGGGCCGCCTGGCGCTGATCGAGCGCCTGCGCCAACTGGAAGCTCCCGAAACGGCAGAGGCGGAGGGGACGGAGAATGGGGAACATGCAGAGCTCGAGACGACCTAAGACTTTAATCGAGGCCGAGCGGCACTCGCTGGAGTTCACGTCCGGCCAGCTCATCATCGCCATTTGCGGGCTGTTGTTTCTGTGGCTGGTGGGCTTCCTCATGGGGGTCATGGCGGGGCGCCTGGAGTTTGGCTCGTCGCTGGCGGAAGGCAAGACGCCGGGCGGTGTGACGCAGACGGCTTCCACAAAGGACCTGAAGGCTGCCACAACCGCCAAGCCCGTCGAAGCCAAGGACAAGCCAGCGGTCAAGGAGATTCCCGCTCCGCCGGCGGCCAAGCCCGTCGAGGCGAAGCCGGCCGAAGCGGTGAAACCCGCGACTCCGGCCGAGACAAAGCCCGCGCCGGCGGCCAAGCCCGATACGGAGGTAAAGTACGTGACCGAGCGGCCCGATCGTCCGACCGTGGCCGCCACGCAGACGCAGGCCGAGGCCAAGGCGCCGGAAGCGCCCAAACCCGCCGAGGCGCCCCCCGCCGCCCCGGTGGCCGAGACGCCCAAGGTCGAGGCGAAAGCCGAGGAAAAGCCGGGGACGAAGGAAGAAACACCGGCGGAACCTGCCAAAACAGAGGTCGCGAAAGAAGAGGAAGCGCCGAAGGCCGCCAAATCGAGCGGTAAGACGTACACGGTGCAGGTTTTCTCGGTTAAGGCGAAGAATCGATCCAACGCCGATGAATATGTTAGTCTCCTCAAACAGAACAGCGGGCAGACCGCCGAGGTGGTCAAGTCTAAGGACGGCAAGCACTACAATGTCGTCATCGGCCGATTCCAGGACCGCAAGGCGGCCGAAGAGAAACGGGACGAACTTAAGAAGAAGGCCGGTTTCGCCGACTGTATTGTAAGAGAAATAAGCTAGTGGCCGATTGGTGACAAGCACGCCACCGCTTTGTGGCGTGCCGAACGACCGGATCGCCGGTGATCTTTGCAGCGGGCGCCCGGTAAAGACCTATACTGAACCAGGGGATGATGAATACAATGAAAGTGGCAGTCGTAGGTCCGGGCGCGATGGGTTGCCTATTTGCGGCGCGGCTTGCGCAGAGCGGCATTCAAACCATCCTGGTCGACCATCGGCCGGATAGGGCAGCCAACCTTCAGAAGAGCGGGATCCGCGTGGAAGGCGCCGCGGGCACTCTGCAAGCCAAGCCGAACGTGGTCTCGAACATTCCCCCGGGCCAGGACCTCATCATTATCCTGACCAAGTCCTACGCCACGCGCGACCTGAAGCTTCCGGCGGAGTCGCCCATTCTCACGCTGCAAAACGGGCTTGGCAATGTCGAGACGCTCTGCTCGATGGTCGGGAGCGCGCGCGTGCTGGCGGGCGTGACGTTTGAGGCGGTGACAAGCGAGGGCGAAGGCGAAGTGCGGCACGTCGCCGCGGGCGTCACGCGCCTCGGGCCTTGGACGTCCTGCTCGCCGGAGCCGGCGCTGCAGGCGCTGCGCAAGGCGGGCTTCCAGGTCGAGGCCACCGATGCTCCAGGGCAGACGCTCTGGGAAAAGGCCGCCATCAACGCGGGTATCAATCCCATCACCGCGTTGCTTAATGTGAACAACGGCCAGTTGCTGACCATCCCCGAAGCGCGTCAGCTCATGCGCGATTTGGTCGTCGAGGCCGTTAAGGTCGCGTCGACCGAAGGGTACCGGTTCTCACAGAGCCTGGTGGAAGTCGCGGAAGAGGTGTGTGAGGCCACGGCCGAAAACATCTCGTCCATGCTGCAGGACGTACGGGCGGGTCGCCGCACCGAGATTGATTCGCTGAGCGGCGAAATCCTGCGCCGTGCACAGGAAGCGGGCTTGCCCACTCCGCGCACGCGCGTGATTTGGCAACTCGTGAAGAGCCTGGAGCAGCGTTGAGCCAACCGTCCGGTCGGGCAAAATCCTTCACCTTCAAGCAGAAGGCAATCGCCTTTGTGGCGCCTTCGCTGGGGTCTGTTCTCTACAAGAGTCTTTGCGCGTCGTGTCGCATGGAAGTGCGCGGCAAGGAACATCTTGACGCGGTCGTTGGCACGCACAGCCGCATTATCGTGGCGTTCTGGCACGAGGTGCTCGCGCTGGCGGCGTGGCACTTCCGCAACACCGGCTACACCACCCTTACAAGTCATAGCTTCGACGGCGAGTTGGCGGCGCGTTTCATTCGACGGTTCGGGTTCAACATCGCGCGGGGCTCGTCGTCTCGCGGCGGGTACGAGGCGTTGGGCGAATTGCGGAAGGCGTTGCGTCAACCGCCGGGGCTGGGGTTTACCGTGGATGGTCCCAAAGGGCCGCGCCGGCGCGTCAAGCCGGGAGTTGTTATCCTTTCCTCGGTAAGCCGGGTGCCGATCACGACGGCGGCCATCGTGGCGCGTCCGGGTTGGCGGCTGGATTCGTGGGACCGGTTCGTGATTCCGA
>JAVEWL010000078.1:0-13058 GCA_034004565.1 FCB group bacterium
ACGCCCACGGCCGTCGAGGCAATTCCCGCCTCCGCCAATGCCGCCGCCACCGACTCTAAATCGCTGGAATGAATCGCCGTGACGTTATCGACGGTAATGGTCTGGTTTTCCTCGGCGACGATCCGCAGCGGATACTGCTCGCGCGCCTGAAGACCCTCTACAACATCCTTAACCACATCGACAAACACGGTCCGGTATCCAGATTCGCAATAAAGCTGTCCCAGAAACCCGCGCCCAATATTCCCCGCGCCAAACTGAACCGCCAATTTCCCCACTGCTGCTTCCTTTCCAATGACCGACATAAAGGAGGTAGTATACCCCTGCCGTTCCCGCATGTCACCTTGCCCCCTCCCGTCATTGCGAGGAGACCGTCCCGGTCGACGAAGCAATCCCGAGACCAAGAAGGGAGAAGCCTTCACCCCACCTGTCATCCCGAGCTTGCGAGGGATCTAATCACACCCAAGCATTCGAGTCCTTGGGCATAATCAGATCCCTCGCAAGCTCGGGATGACAGGTGGGGTGAAGGCCTTGGCGGAAAGACTGAGTCTCAATGGTGGGTATACTTGGAGAAGACCCGCACATACTCACATTCGATATCCACGCACGTGATGCAGTCGTACGGAATCTTCGTGTCTTCCGTTTCCCACTTCCCCGTGGCATCAAAATAACGGCCGCTGACTTTCTTCTTGCCTATGCGGCTAAGGCTGCCGATGAAGAAGATATCGTCGTCAGGATGTTCTGCCCGTACAATCACATTCTTCCCGGCTGTCTTAAGATCCTGCAGGGCTGCGGGCAAGTTCTCGCAAGAGACTGGATAGGGCGGCGGCCCTACTTTATCTGTGATTCCTTCTTCCCGGTAGATTCTTTCAAAGGTCTTTTGGGAATGTCTTGAGCGGAGGCGCTCAATGTCCGAAACGCGAAGTAGTCTGTATCCGTCGAGGCGAAAATCGTTGAGGTAATGCAGGAGCAGCCACTCTGGACCCAAGCCCAGCAAAAAACCGCTATAGGCAGTCACTCCTGGAATGGATACATCAAAGTGCACAGGTCGACGAGAGTTCATGGCTTCTCTAAGCCGCTCGTGTACGCTGCGCATGGCAAATTATCCTTTCAACCCCGTCATGGTGATACCCTGGATAAACGTCCGTTGCGCGAGGAAGAATAGCACGATGACCGGAATCGTGATCACCGTCGACATGGCCATCAGCGGTCCCCACGCGCTCTCGTGCATGCTCTGAAACTGCTGCAGCGCGATGGCGAGCGTGTACTGCCGGTCGTCCTGCAAGAAGATGAGCGGATTCAAGAAATCGCCCCACTCGAAAAGGAACTGGAACAGCGCCGTAGTGGCCAGTGCCGGCTTCGACAAGGGCAATATGATGCGCCAGAAGATGGCAAACTCGTTGCACCCGTCGATGCGCGCGGCCGCAGACAAATCCTGCGGAATGCCCATGAAGAACTGCCGCAGCAGGAAGATATAGAACGGCACGCCGAAGAACGCGGGCACGATGAGCGGCAGAAAAGTCCCCGTCCAGCCGATGTTGCGGTAGAGCACGAACAACGGAATCAGCGTGACCTCATAGGGAATCATCATCGTCGCCAGCACCGCCACAAACAAGACGTCGCGCCCCGGCCATTCGATCCGCGAGAAGCTGTACGCCACCAGCGACGATGAAATGACCGTACCCAGCACCACCGTCAGGCAGATGAACAGCGTGTTGCGCAGGTTCTGGATAAAGTCCATGCGCTCGAAGGCCTGCGTGTAGTTCTCCCAGTGGAACCCGATGCGCTGCCGAATCTCGAACTCTTCGGTCCAGGCTTTCACTTCCTTGCCATCGATTACCAGCACGTGCTGCTCGTTGTCGAGCGTCTTGAAGTCCACACCCGACTTGCCCTTTAACGCGGGATCTTCGCCGGTGTACGTCACCACGTTGTGGCCCTTGACGGTGCGGACGTCCGTCGAGGGAATCCACTGCGGCGCTTCGCCCGCTTTCTGGAAGATGCGCGATTCCGGCTTCAGCGAGGTCGAAAGCATCCACAGGAAAGGCAGAATAAACAACGCCGACGCAAGCAGCAGCGACAGGTGCGCCGCCCAATGCACGCGGAAGGGATGACGGTATTCGCTAGTCGCCATAGTAGTGCACCCACTTCTTCGAACTGATCAGCACGGCCAGCGTCGCC
The DNA here is from genome assembly GCA_034004565.1 of FCB group bacterium. Classification (GTDB taxonomy): domain Bacteria; phylum Hydrogenedentota; class Hydrogenedentia; order Hydrogenedentales; family SLHB01; genus JAVEWL01. Next base: position 2,176 of record JAVEWL010000078.1, read on the forward strand.
GCCAGGATAATCAGGAACAATACGCACGCCATCGCCGAGGCGTAGCCCATGCGCAGGAAGTTGAACGCCATCTTGTAGAGGTACAGCGCGTAGAACATTGTCGTGTCGTTCGGCGTGCCCCTGCCGGCGGTCATCACGAATACCTGCGTGAAATACTGAAACGCGCCGATGAGGCCCATCACCAGATTGAAGAGAATCGTCGGCGTGAGCATCGGTAGCGTCACGTTCCAGAACTTGCGGAACCGGCCCGCCCCGTCAAGTTCGGCCACTTCGTACAGCGTCTCCGGCACGTCCGCGAGCCCCGCCAGAAAAATCACCATCGCGCCGCCCACGCCCCAGAGGCTCATGAGAACCAGCGACGGTTTCGACCAGTATTCGTCGGCAATCCAGCCGGGCTGAGGCAAACCGAATTGCGCGAGCGTGCTGTTGATGAGCCCACTGCGCGGATCGAGCACCCACAGCCAGAGCACCGACGACGCCACCAGCGGCACGATCGACGGCAGGAAAAAGATGGTGCGATAGGCCGAGATGCCGAACACCTTCTGGTTCAGCAGCAACGCCAGCCCAATCGCCAGCGCGAGTCCCAGCGGCACGCTGAACACCGTGAAGTACAGCGTATTCCACAGCGATTTCCAGAACAGGTTGTCGCCGCTCAGCGCGAACATCTCGCGGTAATTGTCCAGCCCGGCCCATACGGGCGGAGTCACCACGTTGTAATGGCAGAAGCTGTAGTAGACGGTTGCCGCGAGCGGGTAGAGCGTGAACGCCAGGAAGCCGACGATGTAGGGCGATGCGAACAGCAGGCCGTTGACAAGGTTGCGGCGTTCGCGCCGGGTCATTGCGGCCTCCTTCCCTGAAGCATGCGGATGCGGTCGAGCTGCGCATTGGTGTTCTTCTCGATTTCCATCGCGGCCTCTTCCGGCGTGGCCTCGAAGGCCGTGACCCGCCCGCGCTGGCGTTCCATCTCTTCCATCAGGAACTGCGCCGCCGGGATAACCGGGAAGGGCTCCGCCGGTTTCGTCAATACTTCGTTCACGAACACGCTGAACTTCGGGTGCCCAATGAAGCGCTCCTGCCTGGCCTCCTCGGGCCGCGGCGGCACGTTCTGGATCGCGAAACAATAGTCGCTCGCCGGCGACGGCCCGCCGTTCGCGCGCGGCGAATAAAACCAGCGCAGGAATGCCTTCGCGGCCTCGATATTGCGGCTGCCCTTCGGGATGGCGTCGACCACGGCATTGGGCGAATAAGCCACCGGCGGCGCGCCTTCGGGCTGCGGCAGCGCTGCCACGCCCCAATCCAGGTCCGGCGCGTACTTGCGGATGAATTCGACCTGCCATTCGCCCTCGCGGATCATCGCGATCATGCCCGTATAGAAAGGATTGCTCGCGCTCTGGTAGGCGCCGAATCCGCCGCCCTGCGCCGCCGATACCCAGCGCGGGTCAATGGAATACGGCTTGTTGTCCTTGCGATCCGGGTTGTAGGCGTATTGCTGCTGCCAGCGCAACGATTCGATGATGTGCGGGTCCGTGCCGCAAACGACGCGGTCCTTTTCCTCGTCGTACCACGTGCCGCCGAAGATCATGCCCCAGCCCGTGGTCTCGTCCCAGGGAAGCCACGGCAGGAAACCGATCTGCTTGATGCGCGCGCCCTCCTTGATGGTGAGCTTCGCGGCGAACTCGTCGAGCTCCTTCATGGTTCTCGGCGGCCGCTCCGGATCGAGTCCCGCGCGCCGAAAGAGCGCCTTGTTCCATAGAAGGCAGGTCGAGTCCGTGGTCGTGGGCACCGCCCACACATGGCCGTCGAAAGAAACCATCTTCCAAACATGCGGAAAGAAGCGTGACTCGTTGAGGGACGGCTCCGAGGACATGAAGTCTTCAAGCGGGGTAAAGCAGCCCTGCGATCCCAGTGAAGCGAGGATCGAACTCTCCATGCTGCAGATGTCCGGCGGGGCGCCGCCCGAGATAGCCGTCAGAAGCTTCTCGATACGCGGCCCTATGGCGAGGGTGCGAACGTACACCTCGTTTTGGCTGCGATTGAACTCCTCGATAAGGTCCACCCGCGCGTCGTACTCGTGCCCGGTGTGGCGATCCCAATACGTGATAATCGTGCGCCCCTCGGCCAAGGCGCGATCTTCCTCCGGCGAGCTCGCCTCGCGCGGCCACAGAAGGATCAGCAGGCACGCGCCGCCCAACACCATGCCCGCCCACATCAAGTAAGTCTTCACGGGTGAATAGTACCTCGCATGGAACACACCTATTGCCCGATTCGGCGAATTATGCGGCACCAAGCGGAGTGAAATCCAGCGTAGCGCCCATTACGTAGCTCCCCTTTGTAAGGGGAGTTCTTCGTCCCACCGTAGCACCTTAGCCGATCGACGTAACCCGACGTTGTTGCAATGGCCCCCCAGCCCGCTTCAGCGGGCTTTTGTCCCTTGCCCCCGGCTTCAGCCGGGGGGATAGGCTGCCCCTTACAGTAGGAGCCGGCTTCAGCCGGGCTTTTCGATCCTGCTTTAGCTGCCAAGGCTGAAGCCAAACCCGAGAAGTCCGGCTGAAGCCGGCTCCTGCTCAGAATGACAAAGCTTCTACCCCCCGGCTGAAGCCGGGGGCAAAGGACAAAAGCCCGCTGAAGCGGGCTGGGGGCTCCGGTTACGAACAGATAGAACCGAAGAGGGGGCCGCGGGCAACGTCGAACGTCGAACGTCGAACTGCTAGAATGTTGCCCATGTCGACGCGAACCAACATACCCTCGGTGCGAATACTGCCCGAAGAGGTGGCGAACAAGATCGCCGCCGGCGAGGTCGTTGAGCGCCCCGCGTCGGTGGTGAAGGAACTTGTCGAGAACGCCATCGACGCCCAGGCCACGCGCATCACCGTACGCATCGTCGCCGCCGGACGCCGCACCATCGAGGTGCTCGACAACGGCCACGGCATGACCGAGCAGGACGCGGTCCTGTGCCTCGAACGCCACGCCACCAGCAAGATTCGCAAGGCCTCCGACCTCGACAACATCACCACGCTCGGCTTCCGCGGCGAGGCCCTCGCGAGCATCGCCGCCGTGTCGCGCCTCGAAATGGTCACCCGCCGCGAACGCGACGACAGCGCCACCCGCGTCCGCATCGACGGCGGAGTCCTGCGCGACGTGTCCAAAGTCCCAGGCGCCGTCGGCACGCGCATCACCGTCAACCGGCTCTATTTCAATACCCCCGCCCGCGCCAAATTCCTCAAAGGCATGACGACCGAGTTGAGCCAGTGCATCGACATCGTCCAGCGCCACGCCCTGTGCCACCCCGGCATCGGATTCCAGATCTTCCACAACGACAAGCTCCTCCTCGACGTTCCCGAGAACGCCACCCTGCGCGAGCGCGTCGCCTTAATCTGGGGCCTCGGCTTCCTGCGCGACATGGTCGAGATCGACGCCGAGCGCAACGGCGTGCACATCCAGGGCCTCATCGGCTCGCCCGTGCTCAGCCGTTCCCACCGCTCGCACCAGTTCTTCTTCCTGAACGGACGGCCCGTGGTCAACCGCTCGCTGCAATACGGCTTCGAAGACGGCTACAGCGAACTGCTCACCATCGGCCGGCACCCTGTGGGAATGGTCCTTCTCGACTTGAGCCCCCTCGCGGCGGATGTGAACGTCCATCCCACGAAGCGCGAGATTCGCTTCCGCGACGAGCGCACCATTCGCGACATCGTGCGCGACCTCGTTCGCGAGCGTCTCGCGGAGCTGCGCGCGGTCGCCGCCCCGCCGCCGCCCGTCACGCGCCCCATGACCTTTGCGCCCGCGTCCGCGCCGCCCGCCCCATTCCCGCGCACGGAGGAGCGCCCGCAAGCACAGGAGCAACCGCGCTTCGAATTCACGCCGCAGTCCCTGCCCCTGGAAGAACCCCAGGGCATTCCCGCGCTGGACCCCCTGGCCCCCGTGCAGACCGAGTTTCACGAGGTTACCCCTCCCGAGCGCGAAGAAGGCGCGGAACAAGTGGCGCCCGGTCCGGTGTATCGTCCCATTGGCCATGTCGACGACGCGCCAATGCAGTTGTTCGACACCTACCTGCTCGTGCCGCAGGACGACCGCCTGCTCATCATCGATCAGCACGCCCTGCACGAGCGGCTTACCTACGACCGGCTTCTGAGCGACCTGGAAGACAACGAGTACCAGTCGCAGCAGTTGGCCGTGCCGCTCCTCGTCGATATTCCGCCCTCGCACGCGCGCCTGCTCGAACGCAATCTCGATGTCTTCCAGAAGATCGGCCTCACCGTCGAGCCCTTCGGCGGCAACACCTTCCAGGTAACCTCCGTGTGCCACCTCTACGAAGAGGCCCGTGTGCCCGACGTGATTTACCGCGTCCTCGACGAACTGGCCCAGGGCGATCTCTTCGATCGCGCCGATCTCATGACCGACCTCTTCCGCCTGGCCGTCACCGCCTGCCGTGGGAGCGTCAAGGCCGGCGACCGCCTCATGCCCGAGGAACGCCGTCGCCTGCTCGAAGGCTTCCGCCGCCTGCGTCCACCCTATACCTGTCCCCACGGCCGCCCCATCATCACCGAGCTGACCCAGCTCCAGATGGAGAAGAGCTTCCGGAGGAGGCAGTGATCTCCGTTCTCGCCGTCGTGGGGCCGACCGCCTCCGGGAAGACCGCCCTCGCCATCGAACTGGCCCAACGTCTCGAAACGGAGATCATCTCGGCTGATTCCATGCAGGTCTACCACGGAATGGAGATCGGCACCGCCGCCCCAACGCCCGAAGAGCGCGCGCAGGCCCCGCACCACCTCGTGAGCTTCCTCGACCCGCGCGAACATTTCTCCGCCGGCGAATTCGAACGCCAGGCCCGCGAAATCGTCGCGCGCCTCAACGCCGCAGGCAAACCCGCGATTGTCGTGGGCGGCTCCGGGCTCTACCTGCGCGCCCTTATCGACGGACTGTTCGAAGGCCCGGCCCGCGACCCCGAGGTCCGCGACCGGCTCGAACGCGAAGCGGGCGAAGTGGGGGTGGAAACGCTCTACCGCCGCCTGGAGGCCGTCGACCCCCGTTACGCCTCGACCGTCCTGCCCGGCGATCTCCGGCGAATCGTGCGCGGCCTCGAGGTGCACGAGATAGCGGGGGAGCCCCTGTCGGTCCTGCACCGGCGCCACCGCGAAGCCACCGAATCGCTCCCGGCCGTCCAAGTCATACTCGATTGGCCGCGCCACGAACTCTACGCCCGCATCGACGCCCGCGTGGACCGCATGCTCACCGCCGGTTTCCTCGACGAAGTGCGCACGCTCCTCGACCGGGGCTACGAAGATCGCCTCACCAGCCTCCGCTCTCTCGGCTACCGCGAAATGGCCGCCCACCTCAAGGGCGCCATGACCCTCGACCGCGCCACGGAACTCATGAAGCGCGACACCCGCCGCTTCGCCAAGCGCCAGCTTATCTGGTTCCGAGCCGACCCTCGCGTCTACTGGCTCCCCGCAGGCTCCCGCCAACTCCCCGGCAACCCCGCCGACCGAATCCTGACCCTATTGACCAAACCCCAAGGAGACGCAAGGCAAGAATGAAGCTTCGTCCATACAGTCCATCTGGTCCATCTCGTCCATAAGGTCCACCGCCCAATCCCATGACCCTGGACGTTGCCTGGCGCCACCCAGGCTGGAACCCATTACGCCTGCCCCCAGTCATACATCCGTGAGTATGAGGCGGAGGTGCCAACTGGAAGCGCGCCTTGCCTTACTGTAAGATATTCCCATTGGTCCACAACTTCGGCAACAAGCGGGGCAATACACATGGCACGCATGGATGCACTGACATCCCATACATTCCACATTCCGGTTATGGGTACCGGGTTTACGGTGGATACCGCACTTCGCGTCGCGCGTTTCGGGATTTCGTCCGTGTGCGCATTGGGCGACGATACCCTTCTCGAGCAGATGCGCAAGTACCACATGGAGGCCCTGGGCCTTCCGTACGAACGCATTCACCCCAAGTCGGAAGACGCGCGGGCACGCCGGGTCACGGCCTATCTTGACTTCCTGGGCGACGAAGTAGCCCGGCAGGTTAAGGTGTTGCAGGCATTGCCTTTCGAGCCCGGCAGCGAGATCACGCGCTACTTCGAGATGCTCCCCGACTGTCCGCTCAAGTCCGACTACTACGACATGCTCGGCACCACCGACCCCGCCGAACGGACCCGCAAAGAGGACGCATTGCGTCCGCGCGCGGTGCCGGGCGGCGTCGACGTGAACATCATGGCCAAGGCCGACGCCGACGTGTTCAAAGGCAAGGAGAAACTGCCCCCCGAATACGCATTGGCCATGTCCGCCATGCGCGGCTACGCGGCCAGCAAACACGACTCGTCCATCGTCCTTTCGGCCGGCATGAACCCGCGCCTTTACGGCCTGATGGGCCGCCTCGAACCGTTCTTCCCCACGGCCGACGGCCGGCTGCGCAAAAAGATCATCCTTAAGGTCAGCGACTACCGTTCCGCCGAAATCCAGGGTAAATACCTCGCCAAGAAGGGCCTGTGGGTCTCCGAATACCGGATCGAATCCGGCCTGAACTGCGGCGGCCACGCCTTCGCGAGCGACGGCTACCTTCTCGGACCCATCCTCGAGGAGTTCCGGAAGAATCGGACGGCACTCGTGGAAACAGCCTTTGCCTTTTATGTGAAGGGCCTCGCGGCGCACGGCGAATGCCCGATTCCGGACGAACCCTCGCCCCAGCGCATCACCGTACAGGGCGGCATCGGCACGGCCGACGAAAATGAGTTCCTGCTCAAGTACTATCGGCTCGACGGCTCCGGCTGGGGCACCCCCTTCCTGCTCGTGCCCGAGACCACCAACGTCGACGCCGCACACATCGAGAAACTTACCGCGGCCACCGAAAAGGACGTCTACCTCAGCGACAGCTCGCCCTTCGGCGTGCCCTTCTGGACCCTGCGCGATTCCGCCAGCGAAGAAGGCAAGCGCCAGCGTATCGCCTCCGGCAAGCCCGGCAGCCCCTGCACGCGCGGCCTCCTCAAGCTCAACAACGAATACGGCGAACAGAGCCTCTGCATGGCCTCGCGCGCCTACCTCAAGCGCAAGCTGGCCGACCTTCGCGGCGGCACCCACACCCCCGAACAATTGGCCGCGCTCGAAGAGACCGCCCTGGCGCGCGCCTGCATCTGCCTCGACCTCGCCGGCGGCGCCACCGTCAAGCACGGCATCGACCCCAAGGCCGAGCCCGCCATCTGCTGCGGACCCAACATCGCCTATTTCTCACGCACCTACTCCCTCGAAGAGATGGTCAGCCACATCTACGGACGCATCGACCTCCTGGCCAACACCGTCCGGCCGCACATGTTCATCAACGAGTTGAGCCTGTACCTCGACTACATGCGCAAAGAAGTCAACAAGATGTCGCTCGAACTCTCAACCCGCTCGCCCAAGTACTTCACCGAGTTCAAGGCAAACCTGCGCAACGGAATCGATTATTACACCGGGATCGCCAAAGAATTCGCCGAAACCCAGCGCGAACGCTTCCTCAGCGAACTCGACGCCCTCGCCCAGGAACTCGAGACGATCCCCGTCCCCGCCGGCTAAGGCGAGGAAGCAGGCAAATAGCAGTAAACTCAGCGTTCGGCATCACCGCCGGGCGCTTTTTTCGTCTTCCTCCCTCTCCCCCTCGCAGAGGGTTCCACAAGGATGAGGGCCAGCCTGGGTGCCACCCCCAAACTCGCTGGTTCATCCGGTATTTCCGGGAATGGCCGTTCTCGTAGCTCCCCTTTCCAAGGGGAGTTCTTGGTTGGACGAAGACCTGCAAGAACCGAATACGAGTACGAGCACGATTACGATGACGAGTACGATATCGATTACGAGCACGATTACGAGCACGAGCACGAAAAGCACGGCCCTTCCCGGAAATTCCGGATGAACCAGCGAGTTTGGGGGTGGCATGACCTTGACCACGAGTGGCCTCGTCAGGATCGCCGATAGACCGCCGCCTCGGTCACCACGACGTCCATAGGCACATCATGAGCCTCCAGGGGCATCGAATCCGCAAGCTGCGCCTCGAACGCCATTCCGAGCTTCACGCCGTCGAAGGCCGCGAGGAAGCGGTCGTAATACCCCGCTCCATAGCCGATGCGTCCTCCCTCGCGCGTAAACGCGAGCCCGGGCACCACGGCCAACGCCCCCGGCGGCACCTCCGTCGGTCGCAGATGCTCCGCACGCGGCTCCAGGATTCCGAAGGCCGACGGCGCCGTTTCCGCCAGGCGCTCCAGGCGCGACCACACCAGGCTCCGGTTCTTGTCTCCCACCGGTACCAACACGATCCGCCCTTCCTCAAGAAGGGTTTCCACAAGCCTCAGCGTGTCCAACTCGTTGTCCTTGGAGGAAAGGTAGACTAGATACGCGGATGCCTCCGCCGCTTCGGGAAGGTCCCGCAATCGCGCCACTGCCGCCGCGCTCCACGCGGAAACCTGTCCGGGCGACAACCCCCTCCGTCGCTCCAGAAAGGCCGCCCGCAACGCCGCTTTCACCGCCTTCAGGTCTTCGCCCATACCGTCCCTGACCTCCTGCTTCGGCCATCATGTCACCATCCCCCTCCACGGGGCAAGCGCCCCCTTTTCATGCAGAAACTTCCCCTTCCGGCAACATTTGCACCCCCTTCCCCAATCCCGCCTTTCCAACTCCGGACCCTAAGTGATTGTTCCTGCGGGGTTTGCGGTAATGTGGAAAAAGGTGCCGACTTGGCATATGGGTTGCACTACTTGATTCGGGTTAATTTTGCGCAGGGCGTGTCTCAAGGGGGCATACGGCATGATTCAAGGCTTATACGCGGCGGCAAGCGGCATGATCGCCATCGAGGATCAGCAGTCCATCATTGCCAACAACATTGCCAACGCCAGCACGCCTGGGTTCAAACGCCAGAACTGCGTGGAAGAAGGTTTCTACTCGGTCTTCAGCGAGAAGATGCGCAGCGCGGCCTCCTTCGGCCAGTCCACGTCGCCCGGTGGCGGCGTGCGCATCGTCGGCAGCTATGCCGACTGGCGCGAGGGCACCCTGGCCACCACCGACGATCCCTTCAGCATTGCGCTCACCGGCCCGGGCTTCCTCACCGTTCAGACCGACAACGGCGACCGCTACACCCGCGGCGGCCGGCTCCAGATTGATCCCGAAGGCCACCTCGCCACAGCCGACGGCAAGAAGGTGATGGGCGCCGGCAGTGCCCCCATCACCGTTACCGGCAACAACTTCCAGGTCGACGAGGATGGCAATGTCTATTCCGACGGCGCCAACGTCGGCCGCATGCAGCTCATGGAATTCGACGACCCGCGCCTCCTCACCCGGGACGGCGACGGACTCTACGCAACTGGCGATTCCGGTCCCCAGGCCGTCGAAGCCACCGAAACCTCGGTCCACGGCGGCATGCTCGAACTTTCCAATGTCCAACTGCCATACGAAATGGCCCAGATGATCTCCGGTATCCGGGCGTACGGCGCGTATCAGAAAGTCATCAACACATCCGACGAAAGCATCGGTCGCTTGATTGACCAAGTGGCGATGCCCGCATAAGCGAGGAGGTAGGGTATGATTCGGGCGTTATTCACGGCCGCGACGGGCATGGTGGGCCAGCAGCTCAACATCGACACCATCGCGAACAACCTCGCCAACGTCAACACGACCGGCTTCAAGAAGAGCCGCGTCAACTTCCAGGATTTGCTGTACGAGACGATCAAACCGGCCGGCACCGAAAACGCGGGCGGCGGCGAGCGAACTCCCGAAGGCGTGCAAATCGGCCACGGCGTGCGCCCGGCCGCCATTGCCAAGCTCTACACCCAGGGCAACATGATCTCCACGGGCAACGCGCTCGATATCGTCGTCGAAGGCGACGGCTTCTTCCAGGTTGAACTGCCGGATGGACGCCGGGCCTACAGCCGCGACGGGTCGTTCAAGGTCTCGGCCACGGGACAGCTCGTCACCGCCGACGGCTACCCGCTGTCGCCCGGCATCACAGTGCCACAGGATTCTCAGGGCGTGACCTTCAAGCCCGATGGCACCGTATCCATCCTCGACGCCAACGGCGCGCAGCAGGCGGCCGGCCAGCTTACGCTGGTGCGCTTCCTGAACCCGGCCGGCCTCGACGCGCGCCTGGGCCGCAACCTCCTGCTCGAAACCGAAGCCTCCGGAGCGCCCTCGGAAACCCAGCCGGGTGTCAACGGCGCGGGCACCATCGAGCAGGGCTTCCTCGAGAACTCGAATGTCCAGGTGGTCGAGGAAATCTTGAACCTCATCATCGCCCAGCGCGCCTACGAAGCCAACTCGAAGGTCATTCAGACCTCCGACGAAATGTTGCAGCTTGCCAACAACGTGAGGCGGTAATGCCAATGAAACGGGCAGCCCTGAAAACCCTCGCGCGCGTCGCCGCGGCCATCGTGGCCGGGATGGCCGCATTCACCGCGCCGGTTTACGCGGCCGACACCGTCACGCTCAAGAGCGAGGCCTACGTGCGCGGCCCGAAGGTCCTGCTCGGCGACATCGCCGACATCCAGGGCGAAAACGCCGAAGCGTTGAAACAGCTCGAAATCGCGGCCTCGCCCAATCCCGGTTCGTCAAGGCAGGTCAACGCCTCGCTCGTTAACGCGCGCATCCAGACCGCCGGCCTCACGCCCAGCAGCGTGGTCGTCACAGGCTCGCAGCTCGTGCGTACCACGGCCATGCAACTCGAAATCACGCCCGACATGCTCGAAGGCGACCTGCGCCTGTTCATCGAAACCAACATGCCCTGGGCACCCGGCGACGCCGAAATCGACATCGACGTGCCCGGGCAAACCCTCCTCGTCCCCGACGGCGAAGTCACCTTCACGTGGCGCGTGAACCCGCAGTATAAGTACTACGGGGCCGGCTCCTTCCGCGGCGAGGTCCGCGTGG
>JAVEWL010000079.1:0-13026 GCA_034004565.1 FCB group bacterium
GGGTAGGGGGGGAAGCTTCTGGTATTTCCCGAAGCACCCCAAACAAGCTCACAAGGATGGCATGGTCTTCATGGAGGACCGGGAACCTAGCGCGCGGATTCGGGCAGGGACATCTGTCCCAGGATCCGGGCGGCGGCGCGGGACTTGTTCAACACGTAGAAGTGAACGCCGGGTGTGCCTTCGCGCACGAGTTCTTCGACCTGGCGCGAGGCGTGCTCGACGCCGATCTCGAATTGTTCCTGGGGCTGTCCTTCGGAAGCCTCGAGGCGCGCCTGAAACTCCTCGGGCAGGTGCGCGCCGCACATGGACGTAATGCGCTTGACCTGCGTCAGGTTCGTCACGGGCAGCAGTCCGGGTACGATGGGGGCGTTGATGCCGGCCCCTGCGCAGCGGTCGCGAAATTCGAGGAAGCGCGCGTTACTGTAAAAGAGCTGGGTGATGACGATGTCCGCGCCGCAATCAATCTTGCGCTTCAGGTTGTCGATGTCGGCGTCGAGACTCACCGCTTCGGGGTGCATCTCGGGATAGCCGGCTACGGCCACGTCGAATTCCGGAAACTCCGCGCGGAGCAGGCCGACTAGTTCGCAGGCGTAGGCATAGCCGCCTTCGGTCACGCGAAAGGCCTCTTCGCCCTTGGGGGGATCGCCGCGCAACGCCACGATATAGTCGATATCGCGATCGCGCGCCTCGCGCAGGTATTGGCGAAGGTCGTCCGCCGTCGCGCCCACGCAGGTGAGGTGGGAAGCGACCGGCAGGCCGAATTCGCGTTTGACGCGCCCGGCGATATCGAGGGTCTTGTCGCGGGTCGAGCCGCCCGCGCCGTATGTGCACGTGATGAATGACGGGCCGAACGCCACCAGTTCGCGCAGGTTCTGAAACAGGTCCGTTTCGCCTTCCGGCGTCTTGGGCGGGAACAACTCGAAAGAAAGGCCGATTTTTCCGGGGCCGTAATTATCCAGGAGGCGTCGTGTGCGCGCCATGCAGGTCCTTTCAAGACAGGGGCTTCAGGCCGAATACATTGAAATTGCAGGTGGCGACATTCTAATCGTCCGCTTCATCCGCTGCAACCCGGCCGGTCTTCACCACCAAGACACGAAGCCAGAAAGGTCACGAAGAATTGCAGGAAGAGCAACCACGAATGGGACGAATTAAACGAATGGAAATCGAGTTGCACGCGGCATCGTGGCTAGACCGGTTCAGGATTGAATCCGCACGTTACTGGTGTGAGCCGTTCAGGCTTGCATCCCGCAAAAAGACGCGGATGCAATCCTGAACCGGCGTAGTACCTGCTTTTCATACTTCCCATCATTCCCATACTTCCCATGGCTCCCATAGAATGGGAACTATGGGAGCCGTGGATGATGGTCTATTCAGGGGCTATTCCGAAGATGCGGAGCAACGAGAAGACCAGGCTCACGATGGCGGTTCCGCCGGTGAGAACCATGGCCACCACATAGCCAATCGTCTTGAGCAGGTGCGGCTTGGTAAACACGATCCAATAATCGCGGTCGCGGGGCTGCGCTTCTCCCAGGCCCTCGACGTGGAGCACGTAGCGGCCGGGACGCGGAAGCCGCAGCGTGCGCAACTCCATTCTTGCCTTCGACACGCCCGACGTGACGGCGCGAAACAGGCGCAGCCGAGAGGGAACCTCCGTGCCGTCTTCATCCATGAGCCTGTATCGCAAGCCGCCGGCGCGCAGGCTGATTCGCGGGCCTTCGTTGCACAACACCACCTTCCCCGCCTCGGAGAAGGACACCACATGCTCTTCCACGAGCGGCACGCGCGCGATGATGGACCTCCGGATCAATCGCACCACGCCCAGAATGCAGCGCACGAGCAACAGCAGGGCGATGCAGAATGCCGGAACGGTTATCCAGAGAAGGTTCTGGTAGACGAAAGAGAACGACGGCATGCTCACACTCCCTCTTGCCCGCAGCCCATTGATGCCATTATAGCGGAAGTCGCCTCCGTTCTTCGGAGTAGGGCGGTTGCGTGCTCAGGCGGGGATCCTCGACGGGACCGCCGACGGTGAAGTGGTACATGGACTGGAATCGCAGGTCGGTCAGGCCGAAGAGCGCATGGACGGGTTCGTCGAAGTAGCAGCCCATGCCGGTGGCGCGCAGGCCCGCCGCTTCGGCTTCAAGATACAGCACCTGGCCTATCATGCCCGCTTCCCAGAACAGGTGACGGTAGTACCAGGGACCGTAGTGCTCGAGCGATTCCTCGAATTCGGCGAGCATGCCGAGGCTGAACGCGCCGTCGCCGGCAATGTCCTGGTGGCAGCTTGCCACGGCCGCGGCCTCGCGGTAATCGCCCAGTTGCAGCGTATACAGCGGCAGCGCGTCCGGGCAGCTTGCGGGCTTCTCCCAAAGGAAGCCCTGGCGCATGGCCTTGCGCAGGGCCCGCTCGGCCTCGGGCCGGCGCGGCAGCACGTACAGGCCCGGCGCCAGGTCGTGTACGCGATGGACGAACAGCCCCAGGTGAAGCGCGGGCGGTTCGGCAAGCGCGTCCCATGGTACCCGGCCCTCACGCGGCATCGTGCGCGCAAGCATGCCGTAGAAGAAGTCGCGGGCGAGTTCCGTTTCGCCGTCCATCGCGACCGCGCTGCGGCGTTGCCGCACGATGCGCCGCGCGCTGAGGTTGCGGACGTGCGCCGGCGGCGGGCCGGGCAACGAAAGCGCCCTGGCTTCGACCTCCACCGCGGGCTTCACACAGGCCGGCACGACCGCCTCGATGGCCTGCCAATCCACGTGTTCGCGGCTGAGGGCGTTGGCCCGTCCGTGCCAGTGGGCGTCCCGCATCGATACCGCGGGCAGCGTGCGCGGGACGGGTTGCCCCGGCGGACCCGGCAGCACGGCCAGCAGCAGGTCGGGATGCTCCGCTTCCGCCCCTTCAAAATCGGCCGCGCGATCAAGGCCCAGCAGCGCGGCCACGTGCGCATCGCCCAGGCCGTCGAGCAGCACGCAGGGCCAGCCGTTCATCGCCGCCGCGATGCACAACGCCGCCAGCGCATGGCCCACGTCCTGCTGGCAATACCGATAGGCGCGCTCGCCGTATTTCCACGCCTCGCGCCAGTGGATGGACGACAGCCCGGCGAAGAACGTGCCCGGCGGAAAGCCCGCGGCGAGCGTTTTCCACACGCCGGGATCGATTTCGGTGCGGCATTCGAGACCGTGCTCTTTGGGCGCGTAGTGGTAGGCGGCGGGGCGGTCGCGCAGGCCTTCCAGCGCGTCCACGAGGATGTAGCCTTCGGTAGGGTGCAGGTTTCCGCTCGAGGGGTTGCAGCGCAGCGCCCAGCGTTCGCCCTGGAATTGTTTCCACGCGGACAAGGCCAGCGAGTGCTCGAAGAGACTGCCGAGGGTTTCGAGACTGAGCGGGCGAGACTCGACCGCGCCGGACGTGAACACGGAGTCGTATGCGGGAGAATGATCGTCGCCGGTCAGCGGCAGGAGGTGCAATTCGGCCTCCGAGAATCGCCGGAACGGGTCGGGCTGACTGGCCCAGTCGAGGTATCCAAGCGACCGTGCATAGGCGTGAAAATGGTGTTTGGTGACAACATGGTACCCGACAACGGTTTCGATGGCTTCCATTTTGCCCGATCCTCGCTGGGAGTATTGTGCGCCAAAGCGTTCCAAAACGGGAAATACCGCGAACAGTGGACTTCCTGAACGGATTGGGATACACTTGCTTCAGAGGCGGTCTTCGGGCCGTTCGTCGCTCACCACTTGAAGCGGGACATTGCGCGCCCGGCACCTTCACTTCCCATTTCACCTAAAGCCGGACCGTGCGCATTGTCTCTCAATCGACCCAATGTTCTATACACCTGCCTTGCCCTCAGGCTCAGGTACATATTCAAGGAGACGAATGTCATGTCGCTCAACAACCTGGAAGACCTTTTCATTCATCAACTGAATGACCTTTACAGCGCGGAGCAGCAGCTCATGGATGCGCTTCCGAAGATGGCCAAGACGGCCAGCACCCCCGAACTCAAGCAAGCGTTGAACGAACACCTCGAACAGACACGCACGCAGGCCGCGCGCCTCGAGAATATCTTCGAGTCGATGGGCTCGCGCCCGGCCCGCCACAAGTGCAAAGGCATGGAAGGCATCATCGAGGAAGGCAGCGAAGTGCTGCACGAGAAGGGCGAGTCGTCGGTCATCGACGCGGCCATCATCGCGTCGGCCCAGCGCGTCGAGCACTACGAAATTGCCGGCTACGGCTGCGCCCGCACCTACGCGGAAGAACTCGGGTACAACGATGCCGCCGACCTTCTCCAGGAGACGCTGGAAGAGGAAGCCCACACAAACGAACGCCTGACGATGCTCGCCGAAGGGAACATCAACCTTCGCGCCGATCAGGCCGGCGATACCGAGAGGCAGCGCTAACCCGCCCCTCTCCTTCCCGGTGGCGCGGCGGCCTTCTGGGGGGCTGCCGCGCTCACTTTTTGTTCAATGCCACGCCGCCACAAAAGACCGCAAGAACTGCAACCACGAATAAGACGAATCACACGAATGGGATTTGGGGTAGCCTGGGGCGCAGGGGCCGATACTTGCTTCTTGTTTCTCCCATCATTCCCATGGCTCCCATACCTCTCATGGGTCTTATGAGTCCTATGGGTCTTATGGGAGTCATGGGAGGTATGGGAGTCATGGGAGTCATGGGAGAAACAAGAAGCAAGTATCGGCCACAGCACCATACGCAATTCCAAATCCCATTCGTGTGATTTGTGTTATTCGTGGTTGCGGGTCTTGTGCCTTCGTGGTAGCTGGAGATTATCCCACAATCTGGCGGTAATGCTCGCGGATTGCCTGTGATTGAGCCTCGAGCGAAAAGACCTTGACCGCCTTCTCGCGTGCGTTGCGGCTCATTCTGCGCAAGAGGGGGCGATCGCCGATGAGGGGCGCGAGGGCGTTGTGGAGGGCTTCGGCGGTACCGTCGAAGATGTAACCGGTCTGCTCGTGATCGACGATTTCGCGCAGCATGCCGCGGTCGGCCGCGACGACGGGCTTCCCCATCGCTAGCGCTTCGCGCACGGCGCGGCAGGTGCCGTCGCTGCCCGGCACGAGGAACACCTTCACGTCGAAGGCCTTCAGCATGCCCACGTAGTCTTCGCCGTCGAGGTAGCCGGTGAAGTGGACGCGATCGCCAAGGCCCAGGGCGCGAACCGGCTCGAAGGCCACGCGATCCTGCTTGGTGCCGCGGCCGATGACGATCACGTGGAGTTGGGGATTCGCCTCGGCGAGATGGCGCATGGCCTGCCAGAAATCCTCGTAGCGGCGGTGGGTCTGCATGCGCGCGACAATGCCGACTACGAAGGCATCCTGGGGCACGTTCATGCGCCGGCGGCCGTCGGGCAGCACGCGCGCGGGATCGAAGCGCTCGGTATCGACCGCGCCGGGCACCACGCGCATTTTGTCGTGAGGGATCTTGAATGCGTTCGCGTCGTGCTCGAGCGCGAGCCGCGAAGGCTGCAGGATGAGATCGGCCGAGGCGAGCACCTTGCCGAAATCGCCGCGCGCGGGCGCGCCTTCGCCGTAGTAGCTCGAGCGGACAATCGGAATGCCGGCCTTCGTGGCGCGGGCGATGCGGTGATCGTTGTCGAGGTGGCAATGGATGAGGTCGTAGGGGTTCTCGCGCAGGAACTTTCGCAGCGCGCGCACGTCCGCCCAGTCCACCAGGGGGTTCTTGTGCTTGCGCAGGCCGAATTTCAGGATGGGCTCGATGCCGCGGTCGCGGGCGGTCTCGACGATCTTGTTGATGGATTTGCCGGCGTTCGGCGCGCACGCGAAGTCGGCTTCGACGCCGAGCCGGCGCAGTGCCACGCACAGGTTGAGCGCGGGCTCCGCGGGACCGGTCCATTTCGCGTTGCTGAATAGGTGCAATACTTTCATGCGGCACAATCCAAGAGACAAGATTCAAGAAACAAGAAAAGGGGTGACTGCGATACGGCCCCCTCCTTGCCGAAGCGTGAACATAGCACAACCGGGGCGATGCGGCAAGGGATGCGGCGGGCGTTGACTCTGTTCGGCGTCCTCTGGATACTAGCGATCCTGAGTGGAATTGAATTTGCGCTGAAGTCGTTTCCGGCTCGCGGAAAGAATCAGGGGGGCCATGGCAACCGCGATTTTTCTGACACCGTTGCTGCTCTACGTGGGCGTGGTGATTGCCGTGACCTTGAGCTCGCGCAGCGCCTCCGACGATGCGAATTATTTCTTCGCGTCGCGCCGGCTCAACGCGGTGCAGGCGCTGCTGTCGGTGGTATCGTCGGAGACCTCCGTGGCGACGACGGTGGCGTTTCCGTCGGCGGGATTCCTGGGCGGGTACGCGCTGGTGTGGCTGCTGCTGGGTTATATTGTGGGGCGCAGCCTCGTGGCGGTGTTTTACCTGCGCAGGCTGTACGAGTCGTCCCGGCTCACGATTTACCAGACCATGAGCGGCTATCATCGCGTGCTGGAGACCGCTTACCTGCTGGCGAAGTACATTTCCGGCGGCGTGCGCTATTTCATTGGCGGCTACGCGCTCCAACAGATGCTGGGCGGTCCCATATGGCTTTGGCTCGTGGTCGTGGCGGTGTGTGTGGCGGCCTACAGCCTTACGGGTGGCCTGCGTGCCGTGGTGCTGATGGACCAGGTGCAGAGCTCCCTCATCGTCTGCACGGGTATCTTTCTTATCTTCTATCTGCTGCGCGTGATCCCGGAGGGGGCCGTGGCCGCGCCGCCTTTCGTGGACTGGAACCCGGCGAACTATACCTTTGCGCCGATTCTCTTCCTGGGAGGCGCGGTGCTGTCGATCGGATCGCACGGCGCCGATCAGGACATGCTCCTGCGGGTCCTCGCGACGCGGAGTTTTCGTTCCGCGCAACGCTCCCTGATTCTCTCCGGTTTCGTCGCCGCAA
Organism: FCB group bacterium; assembly: GCA_034004565.1. Taxonomy (GTDB): domain Bacteria; phylum Hydrogenedentota; class Hydrogenedentia; order Hydrogenedentales; family SLHB01; genus JAVEWL01. The sequence continues at coordinate 6,896 of JAVEWL010000079.1, forward strand.
TCCTGATCACCATGTACCTGACGGTTGGATACCTGCTACGCTTCACGGGCGCCCCCGACCTGAATCCGAAGTCGCCCTTGGCGGATTACATGATGCGCATCGACTTGCCGCTGTTGCGGGGCGTGTTTCTCGTGCTGCTCGCCGCGGCGGCGATGTCTTCGCTGGATTCCACCATCCACTCGACGGGCGCGATCTGGAAATCCCTCATGGGCTCGACCCGCCCGGGGCGGATATGGTCGGCGCTTTCGTTGTTTGTCATGCTGGGTTTCGCGATGCTGTTCATGGGGCTGCAATCGCGGCATGGCGATTTTCTCGCCCTGGCCATGGGCTCGATGAATTACGTCAACGGCGGTCTCATCGGGATCTTCACCGTGTTCACCTTCTTCACGAGACGCATGACCGGTCTCGGTGTGGTGCTGGGGCTCGTCGCCGGATTCTGCACCACGGCGGTGTGCGACTGGGCCTTTACGCTACCGGTGCCCTGGACGTATACGGTCCTGCTGTCGTCCAGCGCGGCGTTTGTGGCCGCGTTGGCGCCGGGGTACTTCAAGCAAGACCCCGAAGGTGAAACCGTGTAACCGTAGCCCGAGGCCCTGATCTGCATTTACCCGAATAAGGGACAAGCCATGCCGATATCCGAGCACATTAAAGGACTGCGCGAGAAGATTGGACATGAGTTGCTGCTGTTGCCGGGCGTGGCGGCGGTCATTCGCGACGACGCGGGGCGGCTGCTCATGCAGCGCCGGGCCGACGACGGCACATGGGGGCTTCCCGCGGGCGCCGTGGACCCCGGCGAGGAGCCCGCGCGCGCGCTGATTCGCGAGGTGTGGGAGGAGACCGGCCTGCGGGTTACGCCCGAACGGGTGCTGGGCGTCTTCGGCGGGTCGAAGGGATTTCGCTTCACCTATCCGAACGGCGACGTGTCGGAGTATATGGTCGTGGTCTTTCAATGCCGGGTTGTAAGCGGAGAACTCGAGTGCAGGGACGGCGAATCGCTTGAGTTGCGTTGGTTTGCCCGCGACGAACTTCCGCCCCTGCGCGCGGGGTATCCTCCCGAGGTGCTGTTTGCGAGCGGCGCCGCGCCATACTTCCACTGGGACGAGGCGTGGCTGAAAGGGCTGCGATAGGACCGGGTTGGAGGATGCGGGTTCCATCAAAAATAGAAGGGGCGAGCACGTCTATCGACGTTCTCGCCCCAAAGAGTTCAGATCAAATAACCGTGAGTAACTGCAAACTCTAGGTTACCGGCCCGCAGGCAGCGTGTACATGGCCGAGTCGGTGGCGTTCGAGCGCACCTGCATCAGACGACCCTGAACCGCAGTCGGATCGGTGCCTTCCCACGAAATCACCGCGCCGCCCCACTTCGCGCCGCCGCCCTTCGTCAGATCCATATCGGGCACAGCCGCGCCGGCGCCTTCCTGCACATCGTTCACGGCAGCCGGACGGAAACCGAGGCCGGACATGGCCGGGAGCAGGAACGTGTTGTTGGTCGGGGTCATGTCAACGCCGCTGTCGTTCGAGTATTCGACCCAGCACACGATCGGCTGATTCGTGTTGTTCTTGATCGCGATGAACGACGCAGCGTCGCCGCTGGTTGGCGGCGGGAAGCTGGTAGCGCCCATGTCGTTAAAGAACGGAACCGTGATCGACGACGCGAGGGCAACACCGCCCACAATCAACACCATTGCACCCAAGAATACCAATTTCTTCATCTTGCTCACCTCCTTCTCCAAATATGCCAGTTGTCATACAGTAGCTACTAAGCTACGTTAAGACCCATTAAAACCATCGCCGCTCCATTCAGGTACAGCGATTGAAACGTAACAGTACGAACCCAGCTTGAAAAAGCCCTACGCCACTCGTTGAAGCTGCAACCCAAAACAGCGAGTTCTCGCCGCGACACAACAGAACTACCGGCAAAGAACTGTCAAATGATACCCCAAAAGACCACTGCTTTATCCTGCATCCCTTTTAGCATAACTTTGCGGAGCGTGTCAATACCTTTCGCCGCATAATTAAGAGTATCACTTCAGCGATCGACAGATAATGAAGTTTAAACTGTGGACAACTAAGCGTTTACGATGGAATATCCCGCTCGGAATCGCCCTCGGACGCGCCAGGAACGCCACTCCACAATTGTTCCTTCTCAGACCGATTCGTAATCACTTCACCTTTGAGCGGTTATTGCGGGCTTTTGGGTAATTTCGGCACTGGAAGCTCCGAGGGAGGCGGCAATGGCTTCAATTGAGATTCAGGCGCTTGCCCCAGTACTGCCGTCTTATTCCAGTCGAAATTAACGAGACTGTCCCGGGGAAGCAGGCCGGGAAGACTCCCGGCCAACTCGCCGTCTATATCGCAGGAGTAGTCCAGGGTTACGCTATCTTCCCTTGCCAACGTGTATTCCGCATCCGCCTTCGCGCGCTCGAGGCTGTCTCCAAAGTCCGTGTGCCGCGGCGGCGTTGCCATCAGCTTGTAGTTGAAAACCAGCCGTATGGCAATGGGATGGACAAATGAATCGCTTCGAATGATATCCGCCACGTGCGCCTTCGTATATTCGCGGTAGAGCTTATAAAAGACGGCAGCGTCGGGCATCATCGGGTTCTTCAGATCTTCGAAGCGCAATTCGCCCTTGGCTGGGGCCTCGAGCGCATTGAACCGCTCCAACTCGGACTTCGCCAGCGCTTCCGCCTTGGCCTGCAACCGTTTCACGAACGCTTCCGACGGCGAGAACGCGGTAGCTTTCCCGCTTCCGCACGCGGCGCAGGAGAGCATAAGCACCGCGGCCAACCACAGCCTCAGACTCTTCATGACAGGCTTTCCTCCCTCTCGACGGTCCCACCGGCGTGCCCCCCTGGGCACATCTCAGGTGGGAAAGGCTCGAATGCCGAAGTATACTTCCATTCGAGCGGGGGCGGCAACTCTACCCGGGGCCGGCACACGGCCACGCGGAGGATTCGGATATGAGCCTTACGGATGCCGAACGGAAAGACCTGGCCCGCGCCAGGGAGATACTGGAAACGCCCACCTTTGGAATGCGCATACTTACCCTGGCCGGGGCGCCCATCGAAATGGGGGTTGAGAACCTGCCCGCCCCCGTCGCCGACAAGATCATGCAGGTCTCTCGCGCGGCCTTGGATCGCTGCCTGCGCACGGCGGTGTCGACGCTCCGCCACAGCCGGCGCAACAAGCCTTCGGACACACTGCACATGAGTTTGGCGGCGCTCAGCGGCGGGATCGGCGGCGCGTTCGGCCTGCCCGCGCTGGCGCTCGAGCTACCCATTTCCACGGTGATCATGTTTCGGTCGATTGCCGAGATCGCGCGCTCGTTGGGCGAGGATCTGGAGGAGCCCGAGGCGCTGCTGAACTGCCTGGAGGTATTCGCGCTGGGCGGCCGTTCGAAGGGCGACGATGCCGCCGAGACCTCGTATTTCGCGATTCGCGCGGGGCTGGCCCAGGCCGTGCGGGAAGCCTCGGCGCATTTGGCGTCGAAGGGTATTGGAAGCCGGGCGGCCTCGCCCGCGCTCATCCGGCTTACGGAGGCCATCGCCGGACGCTTTGGCTATGCCGTGTCGGAGAAACTTGTGGCGGCGTCGGTGCCGGTATTTGGGGCCTTTGGCGGGGCGGCCATCAACGCGGTTTTTATGGACCACTTTCAGAACATGGCCTGGGCTCATTTCACCGTTCGTGCGCTGGAACGCAAGCACGGCCCGGACGAAGTGAAGGAGGCGTGGAGCGGGTCGTGACCTGAATGGGTCTTATGGGAGACCCATAGGGCCATACGACTGATACGACCCATTTCAGAACCCTATTCCTCCAGCACACGAATGTCCGGAAGCGCCCGATAGCGGTCGTTGAAGTCTAGGCCGTAGCCCACGACAAACACGTTGTCGATCTGGAAACCGGTGAAGTCCGCCTTTACCGGCATCACGCGCCGCGAGGGTTTGTCCAGCAGGGTGCAGAGGGCGAGACTCGCGGGGTTCTCCTGCCGCAGCCGTTCCATGACCGCGTGCGTCGTGCGGCCGGTATCGAGGATGTCTTCGACGACGATGAGGTCCTCGTTGGCGAGGCTGTGGTCGGGCATCACGGTAATCTCGACGTGTCCGCGCGATTCGGTGCCGGCGTAGCTGCGCGCACGGATATACTCGAAGCGTGAAGGCACCGACATGCGCCGCATGAGGTCCACCGCGAAGACGCCGGCCCCCTTCAGCACGACGATCAGAATCGGTTCCTTGCCCGCATAGCGCGCGGAGATGTCGCTGGCCAACTCGCCAATGCGCCATTCAATCTGCGCGACCGACAACAAGGGCGCATCACTCAGTTTCATCGCTCACCTCCACTTCGAGCACCCGTCTTGTGCGGGGACCGACGGCGGCCCGCGCGTCCACGGCACGGCCCACGACCCATAGAATGCGCTCTCCCGCCACCAGGAGCAACTGGCGCACGCGCTCGCGCCGCGGAAGCCGAAGATCGGTGAAGTAATCTTGCAGCTTGCGCGAACCGCTCATGCCCAGGGGCGTAAAGCGATCGCCCGGCGCCCAAGGCCGCACGGCCAGGGCATTGCCCGTGGTCTCGGCGTCGAACACTTGCCGCAGCGGATTGCAATAGGCCCGGGGATCGCCGCCGGGCACGCACTCGAGCAGGCGGGTGCGGAAGCGCTTGTGAAAGATGCGGGTTTCGCCCGGCACGGGCACCGGTTCGGGCGGCGTGTCGAGGGGAATCGAGTCGGGGGCGGTGTCCGTCGTCTCACGGCCGTTGAGCAGCCAAAGGTCGCCGGCGCGGAAGGCCTTTCCCGCGGGCGCTTCGAGGATGAAATCCACCGCCGCATCGACGCGCGCAAAGGGGCACTCGGCCTCCTGCCGTTGCGCGAGGGCCAGCACCGCGCGCCGTTGCAGCGCGCGATGACCAAGGGCGAATGCCGCACGCTCGAGCAGGGCGCCGCGAAGGCAGGCATCGAGAAACGCATCGGCCTGCACGGACAGGTAGTCGTCTTCCGCTTCGAGCGTCCGGCCGAGCCGCGCCAGCGCCTCCTGGATGTTCGGGTTGTAATCGCGCTCGAGCAGCGGCAGCAGTTCGTGGCGCACGCGGTTGCGCAGGTATTTCGGGTCGCGGTTTGACCCATCTTCGCGCCATGCCAGGCCGCGCGCACTCAGATACGCGAGAATGTCCGCACGGCGGCAATGGATCAGCGGCCGGACGACGCGCACGCCCTGCGCCTCGCCCACGGGCGGAATCCCCGCAAGCCCACGCGGTCCCGTGCCGCGCAGCAGGCGCATGAGCATCGTTTCGGTCTGATCGCCGGCATGGTGGCCCGTCGCGACGGCCGTGCAATTCAACCGGCGGGCCGTCCGGGCCAGGAATGCGTAGCGCACCTCGCGGGCGAACTCGTGGAAGTTGCGCCCGGCCGCACGGGCCTCCGCGTTCACATCGCGGCGTTCTTCGCAATACGGCACACCGAGCCGTTCGGCATGGGCGCGCGCGAGGCCGGCGTCGGCATCGCTGTCGGCGCCGCGGGTGCCGTGGTGAAGATGGGCCACGGCCAATGGAAACGACAGTTCGTGGAGGACGTGCAGCAGGCAGACGGAATCCGCACCGCCCGACACGGCCACGAGCGTTCGTGTGCCGGGGGAAAGCAGGCGGCGCGCGCGGACGGTTTCTCGCACGGTATCAAGGAGTGCATCCGCAGGCGTGGACAAGGAGAATCTCCCTGAAAAAGAAAAATGCCGGCGCAGGGATTCGAACCCCGGACACGCGGATTATGATTCCGCTGCTCTAACCAACTGAGCTACGCCGGCACATGTTTGCTTCTCGACGCGCAACGGGGCATATACCATCGCGCACCAATAGCCGGCACTATTTAGCATATGACGGGCGTCGATGTCCAGTTTCTGCCGAATACCAACTGCGGATGGGTCGTACAGGTCTTTTGGGTCATACAGGTCTTGGTAACACTTTAGCCGAATGCTGGGTAGCTTTTATCCGGGTGGCACCTTCAAGCCGCGTGGCGCAGTCGTGTGGCTTGTGGGTTGAATCGACGCCAATGCCTGCCCCCTCACCCCAACCCTCTCCCCCGATGGGGGAGAGGGGGAATTCAAAAACGGACTTTGTTGAGCTTTCCCCCTCACCCCCAGCGG
>JAVEWL010000812.1:0-2836 GCA_034004565.1 FCB group bacterium
ATGATGCCGACGTACACCGAATCGATGCCGTAATCGGTAAGCAGCGAGACGATGCCGTTCGGTTCGGCCGTTGCGGTGAACGGCAACAACAGGGCGAGGGCCAGCAGGGTCGAGCGCCGCAGCATGAGGTTTCTCCTTCGGTCAGGATTTCAGCATGATGTAAGCCACGGATACGCCCGCGAACGCCACGGCCATCCACCACAGTACGAGGATGAACGCGCGCAACGCGTGAAGCCCGTGTTTGATTCTCTTTTTCAACACCCGCTCCTCGCGGTATTACAGTTTTTTCTTCTCAAACCACGCGAAGAGCGCGATCGTTCCCAGCCAGAACGCGGCGATGATAATCCAGGGCGATACGCCAAGGGTCTCGGGCAGGCCGACCTTGCCAAAGTCTTTCCAGGCGAGCACGGTCTTCAGGAGCGCCGGATACAGTTCGGCGTAAAGCGCCGCCCCGGTCATCATGCCGGCTATCGCGAACAACGCGTGCCACCGGCCTTCGCCCAGCGCGCCCACGGAGGTGCCCGGGCAATACCCCATGACGGCCCAGCCCGTGCCAAACAGAAGGCCGCCGATCACGATTCCGCCGAGGTTCATCGGCTTGTGGCTCAGCTCGATGACGCCCATGGTTTTCAGCGCATAGAGGCCGACCATGCCGACCAGGATGGACGACATCATGAACTTGACGATGGTCATGTCGCGCAGGAGCATGGCGCCCACCTGCTTTTCGAAGCGGAGCACGCGTCCCTTCTGCAGCAGGAAGCCGAAGGCGATTCCGGTGGCGATGCCGAGGATGTGCTCATTCATGGGCGGTACCCCGGTAGACAAGGCCCGCCACGAGTATCCCCGCGATGAAGAACATGGCCAGTGCGACCATACCGCTGATTGACAGTTGCATGATGCCGCTCAAGCCGTGTCCGCTGGGACAGCCATCGGCCATGCGCGCGCCGAACATGGCCACGATGCCGCCGAGGAAGGCCCCCAGGGCGCGTTTGCCGATGGACGCGCCGAAGCGTTGCCTCCAGATTGGCGGCACGCTTTCCAACTTGAAACTGCGATCGAGGAACGAGGACGCCGCGGCGCCGATCGCGATTCCGATTACGAAGACGAACTGCCAATCGACCTTGACCTTTTCCTTGGTGAAGTAGGTATTGCCGGCCACGTGCTCGGGGGCCACGGCCTTTTCCGCGAAGCCCGCCGCGCGCACGAAGGTCGTGGACGCGCCGAGGAATTTCGTCTTATCGGTCCAGTGGGTGGTGGCGAGGACGGACAGGATTGCCAGGACGCCGACGAGCGCGCCGGCGACATAGGGATTCCATGCCCCGTCTTCCATTTTTAATCTCACGGCGCCCTCCTTCGCGGAACTCGATCACCGATGGCACACGGTTCCGCCTTTGTTTTTGCCGATCGAACGATTGCCATTGTAGAAGCTGAAGCGCGGTATGGCAACTACGGACGGCTTGCTCCGCATTTTTCTGGATCGAAGAAGCATGGTATTCTCTGGGTACTGCTTTTCTGTTCCGCACGAAAACCCAACATGGAGAATCCTCATGTCAGACCCAATATGGCTCGATGGGTATACCGGACAGAGCGTGGACGAGCTTCTTGCTCTTGCAGACTCTCATCGCATCGATTCCCTCGTGGTGGTCCTTGAGCAGGCCATTGATCAGAAGTCGGCGCGCGACGGCGAGGCGAGCCTGAGCGATGAGGAGCGCGTCGTACTGGCCGTGGAGGCGCTGGAACGCGAAGTGAACAACGGCGGATACTCGCAGTTCTTCATCAATTCCTCGGTCGAATATGCGCCCATCGTCGTGGATGCACTGCGAAAAATCGGGTGTGAGCAGACGGCGGAGATCACGGATACGGCTATTGCCGCGCTCGGGGTTACCGACCTCAGCCCCGAGTCCATCGACGCGGCCTTCGCGGACGACGATGAGGTGCGCGATCGGGCGCTTGCCGATTGCGACGGCCAGTATTACGAGGCGGGCGAGGACATTGCGGGACGTTTGTTCGCATTCGTTCGCACCCACAGAGACGCGTTCAAGCTGTAGGCGAAAGATAACGGCCCTGAATTCCGTAACACTTTAGCCGAATGCCGGGTGGCACCTTCAAGCCGCGTGACGAAGGAACGTGGCTTGTGGGTGGGATCGACGCGAAAGAGTGCCCCCTCACCCCGACCCTCTCCCCCGATGGGGGAGAGGGGGTAAACCACGTGACCGCGCTGGGCTTTCCCCCTCTCCCCCATCGGGGGAGAGGGTCGGGGTGAGGGGGCACTCTTTCGCATCGATCCCACCCACAAGCCACGCGACTTCGTCACGCGGCTTGAAGGTGCCACCCGGGCAAAAGCTCTCCGGCATTCGGCTTAAGGGTTACGGAATTCCCTTTCGGACCTTCCGGTTCACGCGCAAACCGGCGTAGCCAGGATTAACACGATGAGGAACTTTCCATAGTTCGCATCAATCCCATGACTCCCATGCTTCCCATAAAACAGTATGGAATGCGGGACTAGGTTTCCTGCTCTTCGCGGATGCGGGCCAGGACGGTGTAGTCCTCGAGCGTGGTGGTGTCGCCGAGGGTGTCGCGGCCCGCGGCAATGTCGCGCAGGAGGCGGCGCATGATCTTGCCCGAGCGGGTCTTGGGGAGCGCTTCGGTGAAATGGATCTGATCGGGCTTCGCGATCGCGCCGATTTCCTTGGCGACGTGGTCGCGCAGGCGGTCCTTGTCGGCCTCGGAGGGCACGGTGCCCACGGGCACGGACACGAAGGCGCAGATGCCCTGGCCCTTGAGATCGTGCGGGAAGCCTACGACCGCGGCCTCGGCCACCATTGGGTGCGACACG